>JALZVI010000222.1 GCA_023301015.1 Rickettsiales bacterium
GAGCAATTTAGGCTTACAGGCAATGGCCATAGCAATCATCACACGCTGGCGTTGTCCGCCTGAGAGCTGGTGCGGGTAGGCCTTGAGCCTGTCTTTCAGCTCCTCCAGCCCCACTTGCACCAGCAGCTCTTGCACGCGCGCAGTCACTTGCTTTTTGCTCGATTTCGGCTGGTATATATATATCACTTCCGCAATTTGCTTGCCAATTGTGTGCAGCGGATTCAGCGATGTCATCGGCTCTTGGAAAATAATCCCAATCTTGTCACCACGCATTTTCTGAATCTCTTTTTTCTGCATTTTCAGCACATCGGCATCGGCATAAACAATTTCGCCGCTTTGCTTTGTGGGCTTGAGAAGTTGCAAAATTGACAGCGCCAAAACAGATTTGCCCGAGCCACTCTCTCCCACCAAAGCTGTGAATGACCCGTCTTCCACTTTCAAATCGACGCCGTTCAAAACTTGGTTTGAACCGAATGATAGCTTGAAATTTTTGATATCTACTAGCGCCATTTAGTCTTACCTCTCCACCGCCAGCGCAATTCCCATTCCGCCGCCGATGCATAAAGTTGCGAGGCCTTTTTTGGCATCACGCTTTTGCATCTCATGCAGCAAACTCACCAAAACTCGTGCGCCTGAAGCACCGATTGGGTGGCCGAGGGCGATTGCGCCGCCATTTACATTCACTTTTTCTGTGTCCCAACCAAGCTCATGATTCACCGCAATTGCTTGCGCGGCAAAGGCTTCGTTGGCTTCAATCAGATCCAAATCGTCAACGCTCCAGCCTGCTTTTTCCAGAACTTTTTTGGTCGCATAAATTGGCCCAAGTCCCATCACCTGCGGGTCAAGCCCAGCATGCGCCCATGCTTTGATACGCGCCAAAGGCTTCAGCCCACGCTTTTCAGCCTCCGCGCCAGACATCATCAGCAAAGTTGCAGCGCCATCATTTATGCCTGAGGCGTTGCCAGCCGTTACAGTTCCTTCCTTGTCAAACGCAGGGCGCAGCTTGCCCAACCCTTCTGCCGTTGTGCCTGCGCGCGGGAATTCGTCTTGCTCAACCACCACATCACCTTTGCGATTCTTCACGGTGAACGGCACAATTTCATCCGCAAATTTGCCCGCAGCAATTGCCGCCTCAGCTTTTTGCTGGCTTGCCGCGGCAAACTCATCTTGCTCAGCGCGGGAAATCTCAAATTTCTTCGCTACATTCTCTGCCGTAACACCCATGTGATAATCGTTATAAATATCCCAAAGTCCGTCATGCACCATCGTGTCTTTCATGTCGGCATTGCCCATTTTCACGCCTGCGCGCAGATATGTCGCATGCGGTGAAAGGCTCATACTTTCCTGTCCGCCTGCGATCACAATTTTGGAGTCACCAGCTGCAATTGCTTGCGCACCCATGGCGACTGCACGAAGGCCGGAGCCGCAAACTTGGTTGATGGTAATTGCCGGAGTTTCAACTGCTAAACCTGACTTAATCACGGCCTGACGTGCTGGGTTTTGGCCTTGAGCCGCTGTGAGAACCTGCCCCAAAATCACTTCTGAAACATCTGCCGCATCAACGCCAGAAGCTAGCAAATTCGCTTCAATAGTCGCAGCTCCAAGTTCGTGCGCGGGGACTTTTGCAAAGCCACCAAGAAAAGCTCCGATTGCTGTTCTGCTTGCTGAAACTATAACCACATCTTGCATACTCACCCTCAATAAATTTCTAATAAATTGAGTTTATCAACGCAGTTGGAACAGTAAAGTTATTTTGGAAAAATTATCGGGTGGTAGCTTCTTCAACAGCATCACCGATAGTCGTGTAGGTTGCTTTCATTTCTCCGCTAAGTGCGCTATAGCCACCGATGCAAGCAAGTGCGAACAATGCAGCAATTAGAGCATACTCAATTGCTGTTGCTGCCTTAGCATCATGAAGAAATTTTCTCATCAATATATTATACCAAAAAAAAGGCTGGTTTGCAACGAAATGAACCTATCTATCAGGGCTTGGTCGAAGATTATCCGATGGCCCAGAAGCTGGCTGGAATGCCCTTTCAAGCTCGTTCCCAACATATTCATACTGGTTCTGTGTGGCAACTCCAGTTGCTTCAACTCCAAAAATAATTGCAACAGACAAAAGCGATGCGATAATCGCATACTCAATAGCCGTGGCGCCCTTACGCTGCTTTCTGAAATGTTTTAATAACATAGTATTAAGGTACATAAATCAAACAGGAATAGCTAGTTTTAAATGCGGCGTCACAAAAGTTTCACATTTCTCTGGTGTACCATTAAAATATCGGCTGTATAATTTCGAGCAGTCGAGCTGCCTTAAGCTTTCTTCAAAAAGCAGGTTTTCAGCACCACATTTTTCAACTTCTTGGTATTGCAATCAATCTCTTCAGGGTTTGTGCCTGTCTGGATGTTCTTCACCAGCGTTCCGCGCTTGAGCGTCACCGAACTCCCCTTCACCTTCAAATCCTTGATAACAGTCACAGAATCACCATCTTGCAGGATGTTGCCATTGGAGTCCTTCACAACAATTTCATCGTCGTCATCATACATAGGGAATCTCCGCTGAAAAAGTTGTGGTGCCCGTGGAGGGACTTGAACCCCCACTTCCAAAAGGAAAGTAGATTTTGAGTCTACCGCGTCTACCAATTCCACCACACGGGCATAGTCTAGGTGCGTGAGCGATGCTTTTACAGCGAATTTATTGAAAATACAAGTAGCAAAAGCAAAAAAGCGAAAATGATGAGGATTGAGTCTGAGAGCTGCATGTCGCGGTTTGAGAGTTTTGCCAATGCAGATTCAAAGCCAAAAATGCCATCAAAGAAGCTCCAGAATTTTTTATATAATCTATCCATTTGCGCTCAAAACCTCCGCGATAACTTCATAATATGCGCCGAAAAACAGAGTCAGCAAGGCGGTTATGCTGATTGCCAATTTCATTGTTTGTGGCATCTTGTTCACCAAATTCACTTCACCCGCCTTGAAAAATGTGCGATATGAAATTGGAAGATAATATATCGCGTTCAAAAGCATGCTTGCATAAAACGCCCATGAAACCCACGCCAAATCCACTGCCGAAGCTGCGTTGGTGATATAGCCTTTGCTCACCCCGCCCGCGATGAATGGCAGGCCTATCATTGAAATTGAGGCAATGAAGAATGCGGTGCATATTAGCGGCAACTTGCGGCCAACGCCATTTAGCTCGCTCACGGCCTTTTTGCCCGTTGCCGTTGCAATTGCTCCTGCGCAGAAGAACAGCGTGATTTTTGCCACCCCGTGCGCCACCATATGCAAGCCTGCGGCAACTAGAGATATGGGCGCGAGCAATGCGGTTGCGATCACGATATATGCCAGCTGAGCGATGGTGGAATAGGCCAGGCGCTGCTTCAAATTGTCTTTGCTGATAGCAATTGCAGAAGCGCCGAGCATTGTGGCGATGGCAATGAAGAGGACGGGATTTAGTGCGCCGAAAATAGCGTAATCACTCGCGGCGAAGCTGGCGGTACCGATGGTGAAGAAGGTGATTTTGGCAATGCAGAACACGCCCGCTTTTACCACCGCAACTGCGTGTAGCAAGGCTGAAACTGGGGTTGGGGCAACCATCGCGGCTGGAAGCCATCTGTGGACGGGGAACAAGCCAGCCTTTGCAACTCCGAGTGCGAAGAGGACAGCGATGATAATCACATTTCCGCCAGAAATTCCGCTTTGTGCAAGCAACCCACCGCTGACGAAATCTGTTGAGCCAGTTAGGTGATATACCCAGACGATTGCTGGGAGGAATAGTAGCAATGACGCACCGATGAGGATACCCAAATATCTACGCGCCGCTTTCTTGGCAGCCACTGTGCCGCTGTGGGTTACGAGTGGATATGTGCATAATGTCATGGCCTCATAGAACACGAACATGGTGATGAGGTTGG
>JALZVI010000223.1 GCA_023301015.1 Rickettsiales bacterium
CCAATTCCGCCATATCCGCACTGAAGTTATGCGAGGATATTTACAACATTTCTGGAGTTTCGCAAGCTACTTATAAAAACTTTGCTTTTTCTTCGCCATATCTGCCAGCAACTTCGCTGGTTTAAAGCGTTTTCCGTGCGCAGTTTCCATCGCCTTCAAGCGTTTCACCACTTCGGCAATTCCGATTGAATCAGCATAGCGCAGCAAACCACCGCGGAATGGCGGGAAGCCTGTGCCCATAATCATTGCCATGTCCAAATACTCAGCGCGGTCGATCATCTTTTCTTCCAGCGCCATTGCGGCCTCGTTTACCATCAGTAAAATACAACGATCGAGAATTTCTTGGTCGCTGATTCTGTCCACAGTTTTCGCCAAAGGAATTTCTGGGTTCACTTCTTTTTCGCGACCTTTATGGAGGAAGAAACCCTTCCCGTCTTTCTTGCCGAGCAGTTCTTTATCTTCATAAATCACACGCAAAAGTTCCGCTACAATAATGCGGTCGCCATAAGCTTCGCGCAAAGTTGTGGCCACGTGATAGCATACATCCAGCCCGACTTCATCGGCCAAAGTGAACGGCCCCATTGGCATTCCGAATTTGTAAATCAGCTTGTCGATACGTTGCAAATCCACACCCTCTTCCAGCATCAACACAGCTTCGTTCATGTATGGAAGCAAAATGCGGTTAACAATAAAGCCGGCGCAATCTCCCACTTTCACAGGAGTTTTGCCCATACGCTTTGAGAGCTTAAAAATAGTTGCAATTGCTTCGTCAGACGTCTTTTCGCCCGCGATAACTTCAACCAAAGGCATGCGATTTACGGGATTGAAAAAATGCATTCCAACAAAGTTTTCAGGACGCTTTAGCGCCGTTGCCATTTGAGAAATTGATAGACTAGAAGTGTTAGAAGCGATGATAGTTTTCCTATTCATCTCCTTTTCAGCTTCGGCCAAAACTGCTTTTTTCACTTTCATATTTTCAACAATTGCCTCAACCGCAACATCAACATTTTTAAAGCCGCTATAATCCAACGTACCGCTAACCATGTTCATTTTCACGTCCACTGCCTGCGGGTGGATTTTGCGGATTTTCTTGAGCTGGCCATAAATTTTTGAAACTTGGCTATAGCCGAGCGCGATGCCGTCCCAGCTAATATCCTTCATGCGCACTGGCACGCCGATTTTGGTAAACGCCCAAGCGATTCCACCGCCCATCACACCTGCCCCGATTAAGGCTGCGCTTTCCACTTCCAAAGGCTTAGCTTTGCCACCCACGCCGTCATCTTTTTTCAGCATTTCGGAAGTGTAGAAAATTTGGATTAGGTTTTTAGAAATATCGCCGATGCAAAGCTTTGCAAATTCTTCACGCTCAATTTTCAAACCTTTTTGCAGGCTTGTTTGGCGATAAGTTCCTTCAATCACATCAATCGCCTTCAGCGGCGCTGGGTAATGGCCTTTACTGGCTTTTAGCACTTGCTCACGAGTTTTCTTGAAGATATATGCGCGACTTAGAGAGCTTTTATCTAGCAACGGGGTTTTATTTATTTTCGCAACTTTCCCTGCCAAGATTTTAGCAATGAATTGTGGCAATTGTTCAGGCAAATAACCCTCTGGAATTAGCTTATTCACCAGCCCAATTTTTGCAGCTTTTTTTGCGGCAACTGGCTTGCCTGATGTGATGATTTTCAATGACTCAACTAGGCCAACCAAGTTCGGCAAACGGATTGAACCACCAAAGCCTGGGAAGATGCCCAAATTCACTTCTGGCAGGCCAATTTTAGCTTTTGAATTGTCGGTCACAACACGATATGTGCAACATAAAATCAGCTCCGTCCCGCCGCCCATGCATGCGCCGTTTACAACTGCGAGTGTCGGGAATGGCAAATCTTCAATTTGCGTGAGAACGTCTTGGCCGCGCTTCACCTTCGCCAGCGCATCTTTTTCAACACGCAAATCCTTGATTTCTTCAATGTCCGCACCAGCAATGAAAATGCCTTTTTTGGCGGATACTACTACCAATAATTTGATGTCCGTGCGTTGGTGCAGGTCTTTCAGCAAATCGCTAAGCTCTAAAAGCACAGGTGCTGATAGCTTATTGATCTTCTCGTTTGGAAGGTCAAATGTGAGAGTTGCCACACCGATTGCATCTGGCTTTGAAAGCGCGAATGCTTTTGAGCTTTTGGCCGCCTTCTTGGCAGGTACTTTTTTAACAACCGCTTTTTTCACAGGCTTCTTGGCCGCCACTTTTTTTGGCGCTGGCTTTTTCTTCTTTTCAATATCATTTTTCATAGATCAAGACTATGGCCGAAATTGATTAATTTTTGATTAAGCGAAAAGCTTAAGCGGCAGCTTCATCTGAAGCTTCTGTTTTTGCCTCTTCCTTTGACTCAGAAGCAGCAGGTGGGATCATGCCCAATGCTTGCATATACAAGTCAAGCAGCGCTTCTTGCTCTTCGCGATCAGCCGCTTCCATCTTGCGCAATGAAATGATTTTACGGAGAATTTTCACGTCAAAGCCATTTGCTTTTGCTTCACCAAAAACTTCTTTCATGTCTTCCGCGATTGTTTTTTTCTCTTCGTCCAAGCGTTCGATGCGCTCAACATATTGACGTAGATGCTCGCCTGTAATTCCACCGTAATTTGTCATGACTTCTTCCTCTCGTTTGAATTTTGAGCTGCCAAACTAACATAAAACTCGTCAGTATCAATAGGCGATTGAACGCCGCGGAGATATTTATTGAAGAAACCAACTGCACAAGCTGCCGTTGATTCCAAAATTTGCAAATCTAGCTCTGAGAACTTGTTGCCGCGGCGTTGAGCGGCAAAAACCATGTGGTCTGCGCCTTCATATACCAGCAAATATTGGTCAGAATTGTTCATCAACTTATATGGAATTTGGCGCGCTTCAGGGGTGGTAATTCCTATTGGAGAGTCATCCTTAGTGCCTGTGATATGAAAAATTGGAGCGGTGATTGGCGCAAACGCTTTCTCAGGGTCAAGGCTTGGCGCTGCGGGTGAAATGGCTAGCGCTGCAGCAACACGCGGGTCTTTTGTGGTGAGCGCAACGCCTGCGCTGGTGTGAGCTTGACCGCAAAGTTGCAAGGTGGTGAACGCACCCCATGAATGCCCACCAATGCCGATTTTGCTGAGGTCGAGCCCTTCCTGCTCTTCAAGCCAATCAATCACAAAGCTCACATCCTCAGCTGGACGCATAAGGTTAGCGGGATCTTGCGCAGCCTCATTCACCGCCTGAAACGGGCGTTTTTCTTTGAGCAATTTTGCATCAATCCCTTCGTGATTTGGGAAAACCACGAAATATCCAGCCTCCGCCAGCGCTTCGCCGAGATATTTGTATGACTCCATCGAGCCAGCAAGGCCGTGGGAAAACACGATTGGCGTTGTGCCGCCATCATAAATTTTGCAAGGAATTTCGCGCTCGCGGGCGGTGTCGTTTAGTGTGATGTATTTAACTTGTACCATAATTAAAGGAATTATTAACTGAAACACAGTATGATAGCAAGCTATGACGAATTTACGAGCAGATGCGAAGTCTATCGCTGAAAATATAATTGTCGCAATCGCCATGGGTGAAATCTCTGGGGACGAAGCAAAGAAGCTAGCGAAAATTTCTAACTCGCTTTCTGCGATAGGCCGTGGCAAAATTTCTAGCAAAGCAATAGATACGCAAGCTTTAAAAGATATCTTACACCTTAAAGGCTTTGCTGAAGATGCTTCGCAAATCGGGAAAGATTTAAAGCAATTTGCACAAAATCATGAAAAGCCTATTGAAGAAGCAATTGCAAGAAAAGAGAGGATTGGTAGTGTCGCAGGTGGAATTAGGCGATGATCCTGTTCAGCGCGCTTACATAAGCTTTCGCACTCGCCACCAAAGTATCCACATCGGCATTTGTGCCGTTGATGGTTTTACCCTCTTCCGTCTCCAATCGCACCAACACCTCGGCTTGCGCATCAGTACCCTGAGTTACAGCTTGAACTTGATATAACTTCAAGTTCCCATGCACTCCACAAATCTCTTTTATGCAGTTAAACACAGCATCCACCGGGCCATTACCTTTGCAGTTTGCGGCTTTTTCAGCACCATCAACGCGCAACACTAGCTCAGCCGATTGCCCTTCTGATCCTGCGGTTACTCGGAGGTTCACGAACTCAATTTTGTTAGCTGCACTTGATGATGTTTGGTCAACAATCGCGATGATGTCTTCGTCATACACTTCCTTCTTGCGGTCAGCCAAATCTTTGAACTTCAAGAACGCCTCATTCAGCGCATTGTCGCCAAGTTCATAGCCCAGCTCTTTGAGCTTATCTTTGAACGCATGACGGCCAGAAAGCTTGCCGAGTGGCAATTTATTTTCCGTCAAACCAATAGACTCTGGCGACATAATTTCATATGTCTCAGCATGCTTCAGCACGCCATCTTGATGAATCCCACTTTCATGCGCAAACGCATTCGCGCCCACAATTGCTTTATTGTTTTGCACGATAAAGCCTGTGGTGGTTGAAACTTGACGGGAAAGGCGCATAATTTGCTTCGTATCCACACCACATTCATACGGCAAGAAATCATCACGGACTTTGAGCGCCATCACAACTTCTTCTAGCGAAGTATTCCCCGCGCGCTCACCAATTCCGTTGATTGTAACCTCCGCCTGACGCGCACCGTTTTGGATGGCCGAAAGCGTGTTGGCAGATGCCAAACCAAGGTCATTTTGGCAATGAACAGAAATGATAGCCTTGTCGATGTTAGGAACATTATTACGAATTTGCGCAATCAAATCACCAAACTCTTCAGGAATTGCATAGCCCACAGTGTCTGGAATGTTCACCGTTGTCGCACCAGCAGCAATTGCAGTTTCAACAGCTTTATATAAATACTCACGTCTTGTGCGAGTAGCGTCCATTGCGCTCCACTCAACATTGTCAGTATATTTACGGGCATGACCAACAGTTTTGGTAATGGCTTCCAGCACCTCTTCCTCTGTCATTCTGAACTGATATTTCAAATGAATTTCTGACGTGGAAATAAATGTATGGATGCGCCCATTTTTGGCGGGCTTGAGTGCCTCACCTGCCGCGTCAATATCGGCAATTTTTGCGCGCGCAAGGCTGCAAACTTGGGCGTGCTTTGTGCGCTTAGCAATTTCGTTCACCGCCTGCCAGTCACCTTGGGATGAGAACGCAAAACCCGCTTCAATCACATCAACCTTCATGCGGTCAAGATTTTCCGCAATCGCGATTTTCTCTTCCACAGTCATAGAAGCACCAGCAGCCTGTTCGCCATCACGTAAAGTTGTATCAAATATTACAATTTTTTCTTTCATAACTCACAGATACCAGCAAATGCAGTTTAGTTCAATAATGATTGCATCTAAATAATATATGTATATTTTCCCGCAGACAAACCTTACGGCAGAAACATATGGCAGATATTGAAAACAAGATTATTATTGGTTCGGAAGAGTGGTGCGCTTTGCCAGAGCTGGGACTGCCTGCGGTGAAGATGCGTGTGGATTCGGGCGCAAAGACATCAGCTATTCATGCATTCAACATCAATCAACATGACCGTGACGGCAAGAAGTATGTGTCGTTTGACATTCACCCAATTCAGCAAAACCGCAAAATCACCAAGCGCTGTGAGGCGCTTTTGGTCGATAAGCGTGAGGTAAAAAGCAGCAGCGGACATATTGAAAACCGCTTTGTGGTGAGTACGCCAATCAAGCTGGGTGAAAATGTTTGGGACATTGAGCTAACACTCTCAAACCGTGATTCCATGGGTTATAGAATGCTACTTGGGCGTCAGGCGATGAAAGGGCGCGCTTTGGTTGACCCAGAGCAAAGCTTCCATTTCGGGAGCGTCACAAACACAGAGGCCGAGGCTAAATATGAAGACCGTCGCAAGCCAAAAAATGGCGGGCTAAATATTGCGCTGCTTGCGAGCAATCGTCAGCTCTATTCCAACCGTCGCATTATGGAAGCGGCAAAACAGCTTGGGCATAATATCCGATTCATCAATGTTGAGCATTGCTACATCAACATCTCCCCCGGCAAACTCGGAATTTATTATCGCGGCGGAGAGATGCTGGAAAATTTTGATGCCGTGATTCCGCGCATCAAACCAGCCGTAACTTTTTATGGCTGCGCGGTGCTGCGTCAGTTCGCGGCGATGGGTGCATATTGCTTGAACAACTCAGTTTCAATCTCCCGCTCACGCGACAAGCTGCGCTCAATTCAAATGCTTGCAGAGAAAAACATTCGCATGCCAGTCACAGGTTTTGCGCATTCCCCACTCGACACAAAAGAGCTTATCAAAAACGTTGGCGGCGCGCCGCTAGTGGTGAAATTGCTAGAAGGCACGCAAGGCCGCGGGGTGGTTTTGGCGGAAACAAACAAAGCCGCAGAGTCAGTTATCAACGCATTCAAAAGCCTCAAAGCCAACATCTTGGTGCAAGAATTTGTGAAGGAAGCCAACGGGCGCGATTTGCGCTTGTTCGTAATTGACGGCAAAGTTGTCGGCGCAATGGAGCGCCGCGCCGCAGAAGGTGAGTTCCGCGCAAACATCCATTTAGGCGGCACAGGCTCGAACGTAAAAACAACTCCCGAAGAACGCAAAATTGCCATCAAAGCCGCGAAGGTGATGGGGCTAGCAGTTGCAGGGGTTGACATCATCCGCTCATCCATCGGCCCAAAAGTTTTGGAAGTGAACTCCTCCCCTGGGCTTGAGGGAATTGAGGATGTGACCGGCAAAGACATCGCGACATATATGATTAAGTGCATCGAGAAAAACGCGAAATAGGCTCGATTGCACTGTGATTGACGTGAGAATAAATTCATATAGAATACCAGCATGTCTGGAGACCACTCACATGCACATTTGAACAAGCGGGCGATTATATTATCGGTTAGCCTATCGGTGATTTTGGTGGTGATGAAGTCATATGCTTGGTCTGAGACAGATTCGGTTAGCGTGCTAACATCATTGCTTGATTCAAGCTTGGACGTGCTAATTTCGGCACTCAATTTAGCCGCCGTGATATATGCAGCCAAGCCTGCCGATGAAGATCACAGCTTTGGCCACAGCGCGATTGAGGATATTGTTGGGCTGGTGCAAGCCACGTTCATCGGCACTTCTGGACTATTCGTGATTTATCAGGCGATTGAGAGCTTCGCCAACCCACAGCCAATTAAGGAGAGCGAAACGGGGATGGTCATTATTGGAATTTCCGTGCTTTTCGCATTGGTGATTGTGATTTATCAAACCATTGTCGCCCGCCGCACAGGCTCGCTGGTGCTGAAGGCAGAGCTGTTACATTATGCGAGTGATTTGTTCCTAAACGCCGCAATCATCGTCTCACTATTCTTTGCCGCAATGCCTGAATATGCATTCATTGATCCGCTGATGGGGCTTTTGATTGCCGTATATATTCTGCGCGGAGCATGGAAAATTGGCAACAGGGCATTTAATAACCTAATGGACAGAGAGCTTGAGGACGATTTGCGCACACAGATCATGGAAACGATTGAGAAGCACAAGGGAATTGAAGGATTTCATGATTTCAAAACCCGCCGCAGTGGAACGCGAGTTTTTGTCCAATGCCATATTGAAATTGACTCAAGCATCAGCTTCCTGCAAGCACATGAAATTACAGACAAGCTAGAGGCAAAGATTTTGAAAATTCTGCCCGAGGTGGAAATGATCCTGCATCAAGATCCTGTGAGATTATAATGACTCTCTTCGGCCGCGAATGAAATTATAACGTTCAATCGGCACTAAAGCCTTGCGGCCTCAATGGCCTTGCACTTCACGTTGTTCGTGATCGTTTACATATAAGTTCCGAACC
>JALZVI010000224.1 GCA_023301015.1 Rickettsiales bacterium
CCACCTTCATATATGGCGTTATTGGGGCATTCTGGTTCACATGCACCACAATTTATGCACTCGTCAGTTATTATTATTGCCATCTTTTATTAATGATTATTCTGTTATTTTTTTGTCTACTCTTATGCTGTAGACAACCGATAAGAGGATATAAATGATTACACCTATAGGCATAGATAACTTATAATTAACAAATGTAAGAACTACAAAAGTGATAAAACACAATAGAATGAAAATATTGTAATTTAAATTACCCATTAGCTTAAATGAAAGCATCTTAATCTTACTGAGATTCAACATCATAAGTACAACAGGTATTCCAGCATATATTGATGGATTATCAATCAACGTCTGCATAAGTTCACTATCGAAATTAACGCCTATGAATAGACCGGCAAGAAAGAATGTACTAGCAGGTGTAGGTAAACCAGTAAAATGCTTAGTATCTGGTCTTAGATTAAATATCGCTAACCTTAAGGCACTCCCTATGAGAATAAAGAACGAAGGAATAAACATAGACCAATGGTCTACAGGAGATATTAATGTATATAAATATGCCGGTGCAACACCGAAACTGACTAGATCCGCTAATGAATCTAGTTCTTTACCCATCTGACTCTGAACTTTGAGTATTCTAGCAAGTAAACCGTCTAAAACATCAAAAAACATCCCAAGGAGGAGAATCATCGTGCTGATATGTAGATCTCCTATTAATATAGCTGAGAAACCACAACACAAATTGAGTAGTGTGAAAAACGAAGGTATTTTACGCTTTATGTTTAATTGCATATTTCCTGGAATGTTAAATAACAGCCTTATAAGAAACTAATTGTTTAAATACTTTATTTTAGATACATCCATTGATTCATCTAATCTAAGATAATTTATTCATCTTGTTTTAAATTATAATCTAAAAAAGTATCTGAATGAAGATTTTGAAAATAAATATATTCTGCACCTTGATTTGTGTTCTTTTCATTATTTCTTGCTCTAGGAACCCTGTAACGGGTAAAAGAGAAGTAATGCTGATGAGCCAAAGCCAAGAAATAGCCTTAGGAGCCCAATCTGATCCTTCTATAATTCAACAATATGGCTTGTATCCAGATCAGAAACTTCAGGATTTTATTGATGCTAGAGGTCAAGAAATGGTTAAAGTATCTCACAGGAGTGATCTTGCTTTTAGTTTCAGGCTTCTTGATAGTCCTGTTGTTAATGCATTTGCAGTGCCTGGTGGCTATGTTTACTTTACAAGAGGTATTATGGCTCATTTTAATAATGAAGCTGAATTTGCAGGTGTATTAGGACATGAGATAGGTCATGTAACAGCAAGGCATTCGGCTAAACAACAGACCAGTCAGATGTTAGGTAACTTAGGATTTATGGTAGGTGCTGTTGCTAGTGAAAAATTTAGAACATTTGCACAAGAAGCTCAGCAAGGAATGGGGTTATTGTTTCTGAAGTTTGGAAGAGATCACGAAAGTCAATCTGACAAACTAGGCGTTGAGTATTCTACTGCAGTGGGTTATGATTCTCATGAGATGGCTGACTTTTTTCAGACACTTAATCGCTTGCAGAGTAAATCTGGCCAATCAATTCCAGACTTTCTGTCTACTCATCCTAATCCTGTTAACAGATTCAATGTTGTCCATAAGTTATCTGACGCAGCTCAAGCTAATGTTGATAAATCTAAACTTAAGGTCAATAGAGATGAGTACCTAGCCATGATTGATGGAATGGTGTACGGTGAAGATCCACGTCAAGGTTACCTAGAGTATGGGACTTTCTATCATCCTGCATTGAAATTTAAATTTCCAGTTCCTGTTAATTGGCAGTTATATAATTCTCCTACTCAAGTACAGATGGCACCAGAGGATGGTAAAGCAATGATGATTTTTACGCTATCTCCAGAAAAGACACTTGATGCAGCTGTCCAAGCTGCTGTAAAACAATTTAATTTAACAGTACTCGAAAACAGGAGAGATAACGTAAATGGATTGTCAGCTATTGCAATGGTATCAGATCAGATTGCCGAAGGTGCCACTGAAGGTAATAGAATTCTTTCTTACTTTATTCAGAAAGGTGATCTGATATATCTATTTCATGGAGTTTCTGCTCAAAAGGATTTTAATGCTTATACCAATGGATTTAAGACGACCATGACCAATTTTAAAGAATTAACAGAAGCGTCTAAGATCAATGTTGAGCCTGCTAAAATTCTAATAAAAACGGTAAGAAAAAGTGGAACATTGAGTGGAGCCCTCAAGGATCTAGGTGCCTCGTCTAGGGATTTGGAAGAATTAGCTGTGCTTAATGGAATGGAACTCTCAGAAAATATTAGATCCGGTTCCAAGTTGAAGTTGTTTTCTAAGCAAGTGAACAAGTAACAAAATAAGTATTTTATAAAAAAATGGCCAGTTACTATGCAAGGTAGCTGGCCATTTCTATTTTAGCTGACTTCTATTTAGCTAACATTTCACCACTAATATCACTATGCGACGCATCATGTATGACTAGACCTTTCTCCAACACAATAAGCTGAGGAGATTGATGTTCCACAGAATACTTTTCAGCTATAAGATTTGAGATAGATCTGTATGAAAGTAGATCAAGAAAGTAAAACGTTGAATTATCTTCAACTTGCATGCTACCTATTTCCCTTTCAAAATTCCTGAGAACCATTTTACTGATACCACAAGTTGTTGAGTGCTTAAATATAATGTGTTTGCCTTCAGCAGAATCAATTTCTTTCAATTGGTCTGCATTATTTAATTTTATCCAGTTCATATTGTTATGTCGTTTTCATTAGTATATTATGGTTACAATAATAAGCCGTTTTTT
>JALZVI010000225.1 GCA_023301015.1 Rickettsiales bacterium
CGATAGTTGTTTTGTATAGAATCATTGAGCCGCATAATGTGCAATATACGCCTGCAACAGGCTCGCCTTCAATTGTATCGACGAACATTTCGTGCCATGCGAGAATGCGCTTTGGGTATGCGCGTGCTGAATCGCCTATTTTTAGGCCGAAGACTATATTGTCGTCTTGTAAGTAGTCGGCGTCATCGGCTTCAAGCATTTTTGGATTGCGTAGCGGTGGTATGCCATTTTGCGGAACTCCGCCCCAGCGAATTTCATCCAAGCGGATTTCTGCTTTGTGGTCGTCACTGAAGTAATCAGCAAAGCGCCCGTCGATAAGGCGATATAGCTTTGCCTTGAAATCGCCATAATGTTCGTACGGCTCGAGGTCTTGTGCCCATAGCCAGCTGTACCATCTGTCAATGTCTAGGCCATAATCCTTGCCGGTCTTTTTTTGCAAAAGCTTTGTTAGCTCGGATGAAATTACGGGGTTTCTGGCGAATGATATTGCCTCAAGCAAAGGCCCTGCATAGGCATCGCGCCAAGTGTCTTCCACGGCTTTATAGGATTCTGTCCACTTGCTTGGCCTGCTTCCATCGCTCAGATGCAAGAAGGTTATTGCTGGGACATCTTGGTTGTTAGCGGCGTGGGCATGTGTGAAGAATGAGAAGCCAACAAGTGCGGCGATTAACAAGACTTGCATGTGTTTAATGTTTTTGTGCATGTTATATATATAGTAATGCAGTTTTCCTATAACAAGCCTCTGTGAACTCTTGGGATAAAATTCTTGAAAATTAGCAGGTTTTGGTTAATTAACAGAAATGCTAACTGAAAAAGACATAGACCCTACGCTGGACCTTGTGGCGGAAATTGAGAAACTTAAGGTGGAGATGAACGCCGTTGTGCTGGCGCATTATTATCAGGATGATGAGGTGCAGGACATTGCGGATTTCATTGGGGATTCGCTGGATTTGTCGCGTAAGGCGGCGGCTACGGATGCGGATGTGATTGTGTTTTGTGGCGTAAAATTTATGGCTGAAGTGGCGAAGATTTTGTCGCCAGAGAAGACAGTGTTGTTGCCAGATTTGAAGGCGGGTTGCTCGTTGGAGGATTCTTGCCAGCCAGCGGAGTTTAAGGCGTTTCGTGAGGCGAATCCTGACCATGTGTCGCTGACATATATCAATTGCTCAGCGGATGTTAAGGCGCTTTCGGACGTGATTGTGACCAGCTCCAGCGCGGAGAAGATTATTAGTAAGATTCCAGCGGATAAGCCGATTTTGTTTGCGCCTGATAAGTATTTGGGTGCGTATTTGGCGAAGAAGACGGGCAGGGAGATGTTGCTTTGGAACGGAACATGCGAGGTGCATGAGCAGTTTTCGGAGAAGCAGGTTGTGCAGCTGAAAACGCGGAATCCGAACGCGAAAATTATCGCGCATCCTGAGTGTCCGCCGCAATTGTTGGATTATGCAGAGCATGTGGGTTCAACGTCATCGCTGTTGAATTATACGGCGGAAGATTCGGCGGAGGAGTTCATTGTGCTCACCGAGCCGGGGATTATTTACCAAATGCAAAAGCGCAGCCCGAACAAGAAGTTCCATCAGGTTGGCGGGACGGAAGGTGGCTGTGAGCATTGCAATGCGTGCCCATATATGAAGCTGAACACGCTGGAGAAGTTGTATTTGGCGATGAAGAATGGCTCGCCAGAGATTGTGCTGGATGAAGATGTGCGACTGGCTGCGAAGAAGAGCTTGGATGCGATGCTGGAAATGAGCGTTTAAGGCTAGTAGCTCTCTTGGTGGATGTTGTGTGCGTTGCCGATATAGAAGAGCACATTGCAATCAGGGCCTGACTTGCTAAGGTCATAGTCAACACCAGCGGTGGCGTTGGTGGCATCTAAGCATCTTGTTATGCTCGATTTTGCGCTGCCCACAATAAACCCAGATGAGGGCATGCCGTCATCGCCTTTTATATCTATAGATTTAGCCTCAGAAGGAGTTAGTATTGGATTAGGGGAGGATTCTAGGAAGGTGCTTGCATCTAAATCAAATTTTTCCGCATATTGCAACCAAGCGTCATTCACTTTCCAAGTAGGCATACTGAATGGGCCGCCTGGCATTGAAATCCCTCCTGAACTTGCGCTAGGTGATCTAACCATAAATATACTATTCTTATGCGGCCCTTGAATGTAGCAGTTAAGGTCGTCTGTGTTGTGCGATATGCAGTGACTCATGTCGCCTTTGTACTTGTAGATTCCCATAACCTGCATTTGATATGTCGCATAGATAGGTTCTCTATAATATGTAGCTGAATCATCGCCAACTGCTTTGTCCCCATTGCCATCATGGGCTCCTGGTATTAGCTCTTTGTTGCAATCACCTGGGATGCATCTAGTTTTGTCATAGAAAAGTTGAGTCATGATTCTATATTGGTTAGCGGTGCTAAGAACCTTATTTAGTTTGGCGCTTTCGACTAAGCTCTGCCCAATCAAAATGCCGCCAATCAGCAAGCCGATGATGACGAGGACGATTGATAGTTCTACTAATGTGAAGCCAGATTTATTTTTCATGAATTGTATCGTATGCACATCTCCGCATGACAAGCAATGAAAAAACGCTATTATGCGGCTATGTCACTCGTGAAAAACACCTTAACTGTTGGTTCGCTCACCATGCTATCACGCATTGCGGGATATGTGCGGGATGTGTTGATTGCTTCTAGGTTGGGTGCTGGTGTTTATTCGGACGCGTTTTTTGTGGCGTTTAGGTTGCCTAATATTTTCCGCACAATGTTTGCTGAAGGTGCTTTCAATGCTGGTTTTGTGCCGATGTTTAGCAAGATAAAGGACGAGGCGGCGGCGCAGAGTTTTGCTTCCAATGTTTTCTCGATCATGTTTTTTGCGCTCACCGCATTCACCATTGTGGCGCAGATTTTTATGCCTGCATTTGTGTGGGCCTTGGCCTCGGGTTTTGCGGAGAATGAGGAGAAGTTTGAGCTAGCGATTGGGCTAACGCGGATTACATTTTTCTATCTGCTGCTAATTTCGCTCACTTCAATTTTTGCGGCAATTCTGAACAGCTTGAGCAAGTTCACCGTGGCTGCTCTTGCGCCGCTGATTCTAAATTTAACGCTGGTGGCGGCGCTGCTGCTTTTTGCGGATGAGAAGCTGGTTTCTGCCTATGCAATGGCATGGGGCGTGTTTGTAGCGGGGATTTTGCAGTTGGTTTTTCTCTATTATTTCGCTCGTCGTGCGGGATATATCATCCGCCCGCAGCGCCCGAAGATAGACGCGCAAACGCGGACGCTGTTCCGTCGGATGATTCCTGTTCTGATTGGGGCAGGGGTGTTGCAGATTAATGTGCTGGTGAACACGCAGATCGCTTCTTACATCAGCGAGGGGGCGGTTTCGTTCTTGTATTATGCGGATCGAGTGAGTCAGTTGCCGTTGGCGCTGATTGGGACGGCGATGGGCGTGGTTTTGCTGCCGAGCTTGTCGAAGTTTTTGCGTGATGGGGAGATTGAGAAATCTGTCGCCACCCAGAATCAGGCGATTTGGGTTGCGCTGTTTCTGGCGCTTCCTGCAGCTGTGGGGCTGGGGTTGCTGGCGGAAGATATTACGCGGGTACTGTTTGAGCGCGGCGAGTTCACGGAGTCGGACACTGTGGCTGTAGCGCGGGCGTTGCAGGCCTTTGCGTTTGGCGTTCCTGCCTTTGTGCTGGCGAAGTTATATACTCCGAGTTTTTATGCGGCGGAAGATACGAAAACGCCGGTGAAAATTGCGGCTTTTTGCATCGCGGCGAATATATTCATCAGCTTGCTGCTCATCAACGCATTTGGCTTTGACCATCTGGCGCTAGCAATTGCAACGGCGGCTTCGTCTTGGCTGAACGTGATTTTGTTGGATGTGTTTTTGCAAAAGAAAAAGCTGTTCTGGTTTGAGGCGCAAACTTTGCGCAAGATTTTGCAGATTGCATTTTGTTCGGCACTGATGGCGGCGGCGGTTTTGGCAGCGAACTCTGTGCAAATTTCTTCCACTCCTGCCATCCAGCTTTTCGTGGTGATCGGCGCAGGCGGTGTGGCATATTTCGCAAGTGCGTTGGCCTTGAAAACAATTTCAATCCGCACCATGTTAGGGAGAGTATGATTTTATTATCGAACAGAAGAGTTTTGCAAATTTCGGGTGCAGATGCGGTGAGTTTTTTGCAGGGGCTATGCACCAATGATGTTGAAAAGCTCGGCGCTGAGAAAGCATTGTGGGCGGTGATGTTAACGCCGCAGGGGAAGTATTTTTGCGATTTTTTCCTCTATGCGGGGATGGGTAGCATAATGCTTGATTGTCCCGAGGGCAGGGTGGATGATTTGGTGAAAAAGCTGAATATGTATAAGCTCCGCGCTGATGTGCAGATTGAGGCGACTGAGCTGAAAGTTTATGCCGTGGAAAAAGAATGGGGCGCTGCTGATCCGCGCTCGGAAAAGATCTATGATAGGGTGATTACGAATGATGCTTTGGATGAAGGGAAGTTGGAAGATTATGCTGCGCACCTGATTGAGCATGGCGTTCCTGACAGTACAGATTTTGTGGTGGATAAGACGTTCCCAATGCATTATCGCCTTGAGGCGCTAAACGGGGTGAGCTTTGAGAAAGGTTGCTATGTTGGGCAGGAAAACACCGCGCGCATGAAGTTTAAAGGCGGGGTGCGTAAAACGCTGTTTAAGGTTGAGGGTGCTGCGTTGCCAGCATTGGGCGAGAAGATTGAGGGGCTTGGGGTGATGCTGAGCTCTGTTGGCGGCAAAGGTCTGGCGGTGCTGGATATTGCGGCTGTTGAGGCTTATGAGGGTGGCTTGGTGGTGGTTGGTTTGTAGTTTTTTAATTTCCTCCCCGCTGCGCCCAAGGGCTTGCAGGCTGAGGAAGTGCTTCGCACGCTCATGGCTGAGGCTTTGCCTTGCAGGCTGAAATGCGCTCAGGGCTGCTCATGGAATTTTATCATTGCTAGGAGGAGTCGCTGACGTGGCAATTCAAGGCCTGGGTTGCTGCGCCGCTCGTAATGATGTTTGCTGGGGGTGATTAAGGAGGACTAGTAACTCAGCCTCAGCTCTCCAGCATTTCCAGCGCCTTTTTCAGTTTCGCCAAGATCTTCTCGACCTTGCGAGCGCTCACATTCTTTTGCTTCCCAGACTTCACTGGCTCTTCAGCTTTTGGTGCTAATTTTACCAAAAAACCCTGATTCTTGGCGGTCATTTCTTTTTGTGCGCCTTTGATGGTGAGGCCTTTTGCGTGGAGTAGGATGCGGATATTTTCAATCACTTCCACGTCTTTAGGGGCGTAGTATCTTCTGCCACCGCGGCGTTTGACGGGTTTGATTTGTTTGAATTTGGTTTCCCAAAAACGCAAGACATGGGTGGGGATGTTGAGTTGCTCTGAAACTTCGCCAATTGTTCTATAGTCTTCCATTTCGGCTCCCTATTTTTGGCTGCGCAACCAACTTGTCCTATTCGTTCACTTTTTTCTTCAAGATATTCGATGCATTGAATGCAATTGTGTTTCTTGCAGAAATCACAGCTTCTTTATTAGTTTTTGGATTGCGTCCAATGCGCGCTTTTTTCTTGCGGATTGAGAAATTGCCGAAGCCTGTAAGCTTCACCAGCTCGTCTTCCTTCAGCCCTTCTGCAACCTCGTCCAAAACTCCGTCCAGAATTTCTCCAGATTCGCTTAGTGAGAAGCCAAGTTTCTTATTAATTACGGTGCAAATATCTGCTCTTGTCAAAGTGTCGTTCATATCCTAGTTTTATGACCAAAAACGGCAACTAGTCAACAGGGTTTACTGATATTTCTTACTAAATTTTGATTAGGTGAAAATTTTGCTTGATTTTATATGGATAATTATGGATAAAGGCCTCCCAATCTGATTTTTAACTTTCAATTCTACCAGTTTTGAGAGTTTGCAGAGTGGGCTGGTAGCTCAGTTGGTTAGAGCACCGCTCTGATAAGGCGGGGGTCGGAGGTTCAAGTCCTCCCCAGCCCACCATTTTTTGGAATTGCAGCAATTATAGCTGTTGATTCTTAAAAGATGGCGGTTATGATACATCTATCTCGTGTGGGGGATTAGCTCAGCTGGTAGAGCACCTGCTTTGCAAGCAGGGGGTCAGGAGTTCGAATCTCCTATCCTCCACCATTTCTTTCAATAACAATAACTTAGCCTAGCTAAACAGCGGTGCATCACACAAGTGAGACATTGC
>JALZVI010000226.1 GCA_023301015.1 Rickettsiales bacterium
AGGTGACATGCTCGTGAAGGAGAATAATCCTCCCAAAGAAGGGCAGGACATCGACGCCATGATCTGTTGGTTCTCCAACACCAACCTCAACCCTCGTGGGAAATTTATCATCCGCCACACCACGAAGGAAACGAAAGCGATCGTCAAAGAGATCAACTACAAAGTCGATATCAACACCCTTCGTAAAGAAGAAGACACCAGTAGCTTCTCCTTGAATGAGATCGGCCGGATCTCTCTCCGCACAGCCTCGCCTCTCTTTTACGATTCTTACAACAAGAATCGCCAAACTGGCTCCTTTATTCTCATCGATCCTGGCACCAATGAAACGGTGGCTGCGGGGATGATCCTTTAAAAATACGATACCCCCTCCAATCAAAATATTCCTATGAAAGCAGTAATCCTCGCCGGTGGACTCGGCACTAGACTCAGTGAAGAAACCACCCTGAAACCGAAGCCGATGGTAGAGATTGGGGGGAAGCCGATTCTTTGGCATATTCTTAAAACCTATAGCGACCACGGCATTAATGAATTCATTATTTGCGCTGGATATAAGGGCTATGTGATTAAAGAATATTTCGCAAACTACTTCATCCACATGTCCGATGTGACCTTCGACATGACAGGAAATACGATGGAGGTTCACCGTAAGAAAGCTGAACCGTGGAAGATTACAGTCGTCGATACCGGTGAATCTACCATGACTGGCGGCCGCCTTAAGAGAGTTGCGGAATTCCTCGATCCTGGTGAGCCATTTTGCTTCACCTATGGTGATGGAGTCGGTGACGTCGATATCACGGCTTTGATTAAGTTTCATACTGAGCAGGGGCTTGATGCCACACTCACTGCAGTACAGCCGCCGGGACGTTATGGGGCTTTGGCGATTTCAGCGAGTGGCGCAGTCGAGCAGTTCCAGGAGAAGCCAGAGGGCGACGGAGCATGGATCAACGGAGGTTTTTTTGTTCTGAATCCTTCCGTGATTGATCGGATCAAAGATGACGCCATGGCTTGGGAACGGGAACCTCTCGAGGGGCTAGCGGCCGATAAACAACTTGCGGCCTTTAAGCATGCTGGTTTCTGGCGCCCCATGGACACCTTGCGTGACAAAATTCAACTCGAAGAGATGTGGGAGTCTGGTAAGGCCCCATGGAAGACTTGGTCTTAGCAAAGATCGTTCGCTTCTTTGTAACTCTGGTTCCGCTAAAGGGCTCTGACTTATGTTTAATAATTACTACAAGGGCCGTAAGGTTCTGGTCACGGGCCATACTGGGTTCAAAGGATCTTGGCTTTGTGAATGGCTTCTCTCTTTGGGCGCTGAGGTCACCGGCTTCGCGCTGGATCCCCAACCACACGAGGTGCTCTACGATCAACTCGGTTTGGGCGCTCGGCTCGCCGCGGACTATCGTGGTGATTTAGCGGACCGGGAGCGGCTCGCCGCAATCGTGGCAGAAGTCCAACCTGAGGTGATCTTACACTTAGGAGCGCAACCCTTAGTTCGCCTCTCTTATGATATTCCGGTCGAGACCTTCGCGACGAATGTCATGGGGACGGCCCACCTCCTCGATGCGGTCCGCCGCTCGGATCATGCTTGTGCAGTGGTCTGTGTCACCACCGATAAGTGCTACGAGAATCGCGAGTGGCTCCATGCTTACCGTGAGGAAGATGCGATGGGAGGGCATGATCCTTACAGTGCGAGTAAAGGAGCGGCCGAGATTGTCATTTCGTCTTATCGCCGCTCCTTCTTCCCGCCCAGCGGGAAGGTCAAGGTCGCGAGCGCCCGAGCAGGAAACGTAATCGGAGGAGGGGACTGGGCTGCTGACCGCATCGTTCCTGATTGCGTCCGAGCTTTGAGAAATGGCGAGGCAATCCCGGTCCGTAATAAGATTGCGACTCGCCCATGGCAGCATGTTCTAGAGCCTCTTTCTGGGTATCTCTGGGTCGGTGCTGTCCTAGGCCAAAGCAACCTTCCGGGCGCTAAGGCGCGTGAGGAAGTCGCCTCTGGATTTAACTTCGGGCCGGCGCTCACGAGTAATCGAACGGTTGCTGAATTGGTCCAAGAACTCATCGCCCATACCAGTGGTGAGTGGTCAGATGCCTCTGATCCTAACGCGCTCCATGAAGCTTCAAAACTGAACCTCGCCACTGATAAAGCATTCCATCTTCTGGAATGGAAGCCTGTCTGGTCCTTCGAGGAGACTCTTGAAAAAACGGCAGCGTGGTATCTCGTTGACGAACAGTCAAAAGACGTAACGGCTTTCACACAGTCACAGATCGAAGCCTACCAATCTCAAGCCGGACATCTCGGCATTACTTGGGCAACCCAGTCGTGAGATTCGGCGATACACTTTCACAAATTTAAATATTTTTTCTAAAACCATATGACTCCTGTTGAATTAAAAGCTGAAATTCTTCGACTTACTCGAGAATTTTCCCGTCAGACTCACTCTGCAAACCGGCCTGGAAATGACCCAGATCATGCTCTTTTTACTCCGGGTGAGACCACCGTGCCATATGCTGGACGCGTTTTCACCGAAGATGAGGTCGAGGCTGCCGTATCTAGCACTCTAGATTTCTGGCTGACGATGGGCAGTGAGGGAGAAGCGATGCAAGAGGAACTCGCTCAGTTCATGGGAGTAAAGCATTGCCTCCTCGTTAATTCCGGATCGTCAGCCAATCTGGTCGCCCTAAGTGCTTTGACTACCCATAAGCTTCCCGATCACAAAAGGATCAAGAAGGGGGATGAGATCATTACGGTAGCGGCAGGTTTCCCAACGACGGTCACACCCATTATCCAATGTGGTGCTGTTCCCGTGTTTATCGATGCCAAGACCTTAACCGGAAATGCTGATTGCTCACTCCTTGAAGATGCCTTCGTAGAGGGCAAGACGAAGGCCGTAATGATGGCGCATGCTTTGGGGAATCCCTTTGAGCTTCTGTTGGTAGTGGCATTTTGTCAAAAGCACGACCTTTGGCTCGTGGAGGACAACTGTGATGCCTTGGGATGCACTTACTCTCTTCCTTTACAGAAGGCGGAAGAACTGGGCCTTCAGCATCTCATCAAATTGGCAGCGAAAGCAGATCGCGTTGAAGAGTTTCCGAAAGTTGAAAACGGAGTGCTCACGGCATACACGGGAACGTTCGGTGATATTTCTACCCAGTCATTTTATCCTCCGCATCACCTCACGATGGGAGAAGGTGGTTCCGTGAATATCATCCGCCGCGCGCCTTTGAAGACTTACGCTGAAAGCTTCCGTGATTGGGGGCGTGATTGCTGGTGTCCTTCGGGCGTCGATAATACTTGCTGCAAGCGTTTTCAATGGCAGCTCGGCGAACTTCCAGAAGGTTACGACCACAAGTATATTTATAGCCATATGGGCTTCAACGTGAAGCCGCTTGATCCACAGGCAGCGATCGGGCGCGTCCAGCTTCGTCGCCTCCCGGAATTTATTCAGGCTCGTAAGGACAACTGGCAACATCTCCGTCTGGGGCTCGCCTCGCTCGATAAATACATCGACTTCGCTTTGCCCACTCATGCTACGGCCTGGAATGAGGACGGGAGCTTCGAGTGGGATGATACCGGATGTCGTTCTGAATGCTCATGGTTTGGTTTCAAAATCACAATTAAAGAAGATGCTCCGTTTACTCGCACCGAGTTGGCGTCTCACCTTGATGAAAAGAAGATCGGAAACCGGATGCTCTTTGGCGGCAACCTCGTAAGACAACCTGCCTTCGTGCAACTTCGTCATGACGATCCGGAGGCGATGAGGGTCGCCACCCCTCTTCCTGGAGCAGATCGCATCATGAATCAGACAATGTTCCTCGGAACTTATCCTGGACTGACGACCGAGATGATGGACTACATGGTCGAAGTTATTTGCGATTTTGCAGATAAGTCGTCTAAATCTAGCTAGTTATAATTAGGGGTTCATAGGAAAATGCGATTATTTGTAACGGGAGGAACTGGATTCATTGGTTCACACTTTTTAGATCATGCCCTCATTGAAGGTCATGAAATTGTGGCTTTACGACGTCCCACCTCGACTCAGCGATCCCCGGATTCACCTCGACTCAATTGGCATGAAGGACAGTTGGACAATGTCCCTGATGAACTACTAGAAACTTGCGATGCGCTTGTTCATTTCGCTGCTGAGGGCGTTTCGCCCCAGCCAACTGATTGGGGGAGAGCGTTTCAGGCGAATGTTCAGAGCAGTCTTAAGATAAGCGTTCAAGCTGAACAACTTGGGGTTGGGCATCTGATCGCATGTGGGTCGTGTTTCGAATATGGGTTAAGTGGGTCTCGGTATAGTAAAATCCCTGTAGATGCTCCACTTGAGCCTGTGGGACCCTACGCTTCATCGAAAGCTTCTTTCTCATTAGCCTTTGAGGCTTTGGCTAGAACATCGGCGAGCTCGTTCTCGATCCTCAGGCCTTTTCACCTTTTCGGAGAGGGACAAGACGAGCGTAATTTTTGGCCATCCTTGAGGAAAGCTGCGGAATCTGGGGAGGATTTCGCAATGACTTCCGGAGAACAGATCCGTGATTTTATGCCAGTAAAAGAGGCGGCAAAGCAGTTTTTGAAGTGCCTTGAGCGTCCGCCAGTAGCTGGACAAGCTAACCTTTTGAATTTAGGCTCGGGAGAGCCAATTTCCCTTGCTGATTTCGCTTCCTACTGGTGGAGGCAATGGAATGCTCAGGGCGAATTAAAGCTGGGTGAGCTCCCATACCGCGACAGCGAGGTGATGCGATTTATCCCAGAACTCTAACAAGAAAATGAATACACCTCAAAAATGTTTAATCACCGGCGGATGCGGATTCCTTGGATCAAATATGGCAGCCCACTATCTCGGCGAGGGATCAGAGGTTGTCGTGATTGATGCTCTCTTCCGGCACGGAGGCTCAGCCAATTTAGCTTGGTTGGAGGGCCTAGCTGCCAAGGATCAATTTCACTTCGTGAAGGGGGATCTCGCGGATGGAAATATCGTAGATGGGGTCTTCGAAGAGCACGGACCATTCGATTATATTTGTCACTTGGGCGGGCAGGTTGCGATGACGACTTCGCTTTCCGATCCTCGCCGTGATCTGCAGACAAACATTGTGGGGACCTTCAATATTTTAGAAGCCACTCGAAAGTATTCCCCTGATGCGCTCGTCGCATATAGCTCTACAAACAAGGTTTATGGAGATTTGGAAGATTTAGAATACCTAGAAACTGAAACGCGCTACAAAGTCCTTGGCTCCCCTGAAGGTTTCTCAGAAGATCTCCGCATGGACTTTGCTTCTCCGTATGGATGTTCAAAAGGGGGAGCTGATCAATATGTTCGGGACTGGAATCGTAATTATGGGCTTTCGACTGTTGTTTTTCGACATTCCTCAATTTACGGGGGACGACAGTTCTCCACCTTCGACCAAGGATGGATTGGATGGTTTTGCCAACAAGCTCTCGTCCAAGCCAAGTCTAGGCAAGCTGGCCTCCCACCTGAACCCTTCACGATTGCGGGGAGCGGCAAGCAGGTCCGCGATGTTTTACATGCAGAAGATTTGGTGCGGCTCTATTCCTCGGCCTATCAGTCGAAGGAGCGAATAGGTGGACAAATTTTTAATATTGGCGGCGGATTGGCGAATAGTCTGAGCCTTCTAGAATTGTTCCAGTTGTTAGAGACGCTCACTGAGCAGCCTCCTCTGACATTCGAGAAAATCGCTCCCAGAGCTAGTGATCAAAAGGTCTTCGTAGCGGATATTACCAAAGCAAAATCTATTCTCGGTTGGGAACCTCAGGTTACAGCAAAGGATGGAATTAGGAGAATGCTGGAGTGGGTTAAGGGAAGCAACGAGTGACTACAAATTTAAGGGTATGAAGAAAACAGTTCTTTTCCACTGTAACTATCTTTACGCAAATGTGGGGGTTCCCGGTGTTTACCAAACACTGTTAGCAGATCTCACCCACTCGATGGGTGGGTGAGTCTGGCT
>JALZVI010000227.1 GCA_023301015.1 Rickettsiales bacterium
ACGAACATCTTCAACATCATAAATATAACTCTTCTCAAACGGAGCAGGAAGCTTGAAGTTCAGGCCATCGCCTACTGTACGGTGATATTCCCCGAAGCGCAAAACAACTGCCTCTTCACCAGTTTCCACCACAAATACTGAGCCGAAAAGAACGTATAGAAAAATCCCCGCTGCGACCAAAAGCGCAATTCCTTTGGCGCTTGCCGCTGGAGGAGATGACTTGCCGCCGCCTTTTTTCTTGCCGCCACCGAAAATACCTTCAGATGTCTGACGAAATTTGCGCATTAGCTCATCAATATCTGGTTCTTGCCCAGATTGTCCAACACTGCTTGGCTTCTTGCCTTTTCTTCCACTTGGTTTTCCCGAATTGCTCGAGTTATTTGCCCATGGGTCAAAGTCATCATTATCTTTTGCCATTAAATTTCCTGCTAAAGTTTTTTGCTGTAAATATTTACTATATATACTTAGTTTATTAGTGATAAGTTTCAAGGGTATATAAAAAGGAAATATGAACATCACCAAAGAACAGGTTTTACAGGCAATTGACGGCCTAATCGCACCCGAAAAAATCAGCGGCGTGGTAATTAACGGAGCTTCAGTAGGATTCGCCTTGGAAAGCAATGACGAAGCCTTGCGCAAAGAGTCCGAGAAACGTGTTTTCGTGCTCCCTGGCGTGGAAAAGGTCACCGCAGTACTAACTGGCTCAACTGGCAACATTTCCGTGGAAAACAAAGGCGGGCAGGCCCTGAATCGGAAGGAAAAGATCCCCGGTGTTAAGCGCATAATTGCAGTGGCAAGTGGCAAGGGCGGAGTTGGGAAGTCAACCGTCGCACTGGCACTAGCAATCGCAGCAGCAAAAGCAGGCCAAAAAGTTGGCCTTGTTGACGCCGACATCTACGGCCCCTCACTCGCCTTCATGCTCGGCATTTCTGAAAAGCCTGAGATTGTCGACAACCTGATGATCCCAAGCAAGGCAAGCAAGGGCGGCGCAAGTTTCCTCTGCAACTCAATGGGCATCCTTCTAGGCGACGCGCAACCCGCAATATGGCGCGGGCCAATGGCAACAAAAGCCATCCACCAACTCTTCCGCCAAACCAATTGGGGCATTGATGGCGAGCTAGACACATTATTCATCGACATGCCGCCTGGCACGGGAGATATCCATCTCACAATCGCCCAGCACTACCAAATTGACGGCGCAATCTTAATCACCACTCCGCAGGAACTTGCGCTGCTGGATGTCAAAAAAGCCGCCACAATGTTTGAGCGCGTGGAAATCCCGGTGCTTGGGATGATTGAAAATATGAGCTATTTCATCGACCCGCAATCTGGCAATAAGAGCTATATTTTCGGCGAACAAGGCGGAAAGAAATTGGCGGATGAATTTGGCTACAAGATGCTTGCTGAAATCCCGCTACAGAACAAACTAGGCGAACAGATAGATTTGAGCGAAGTTATTGAGAAGTTATAAATTGTTTCCCCGCTGCGCCTTTGGCTTGCAGACTGAAACGCGCTCAAGGCTGTGGTTTTATAATTTCTGCTGCCTAGGAACTACATATACAAAACAACTCACGAACAACAGAAGTGCAGGGCTTATAGAAATATCTCTGCGGATGAGTATGTATTTTCCACACCATCTTCGTCCAGCACCATTTCGCCGGCTGGGTTCATGCCACGGAAAATTCCGCGCACTTCGCCTTCTGGAAGTTTCACCGAAATTTCTTTATCCAAGAATGCCGCATATTGCATCCACAAATTCCCAATCCGCTCAAACCCACCAGCTTCGCCAGTGTCTAGCCATGTTTCTAAATATTCCGTGAAAGCTTCGCCCAGAAGCTGCTTGGTTTCTTCCAAATCCACTTCCGTTTCATAGTCAGCAAATGATGTCGCTTTGCCATCCAACCCATCAGGAGTTGCCCCAACATTCAGCCCCAAGCCAATCACCAAAAATTCAATTTCACCACCAGAAATCTCGCTTTCTAGCAAAATTCCGCCAATCTTCTTGCCGTCCACCAAAATGTCATTCGGCCATTTCAACGTCACTTCCTGATCGAACAGAAATGATTCTACAACCTCAACAGCTGCCAAAGCTGCCACAAATGCAAGCTCATGCGCGCGGTCTTTCGGCACGCCACGCAACAAAATTGAAGCATGCAAATTTCCCGCTGCCGATTTCCACTCACGGCCATGACGCCCGCGCCCTTCCGTTTGCTCCGCAGCACATAGCATCGTCAAGCTCTTAGCCCCATTACGCGCCATCTCTTTGAGCGCTTCATTCGTGTTTGTCACACTATCTTTATTTATAATTTTCATAATTTCTTTTTCAGTTATTTAACTTGCAAGTTCACAGCAGGAATTTGATTTAGCAGCTCATGTGGTTGGAAGAAGATGATCGCATTAACAACAACAACCAGCACCAGAACCACTTTTGTCGCCTTGCTCAAATGCAACGACACCCGCACATTCTCCGCCAGATCATCAAAATACATCACCTTCACAACCCGCAGATAATAAAACGCGGCGATAACAGATGACACAACGCCAATCACGGCCAACCCATATAGCCCAGCATCAATCGCTGACTTGAATATGAAAAACTTGCCGAAGAATCCTGCAAATGGAGGGAACGGCAAACCAATCATCGACAGCATCATCAACGCCAAAAGTGCTGCAAAAAACGGATGCGCCTTTGACATCCCGTTCAAATGCGCAATCTCTTCAATGCCACCATTCACATCTTTGCTGCGCACATGGAGTGCCATAATTATCGCAAAAATCCCGATGCTCACCGACATATATATCGTGAAGAAAACCAGCATTGCTGAAATTCCATTTTGTGCAAAAGCCGCCAAACCAACCAATGCATAACCCATATTCGCAATCGAACTATATGCCAGCAAACGCTTTATATTACGCTGCCAAACACCCGCCAACGCACCTATTGTCATAGACAGTACGGAGATGATAATAATCACATCTTGCCATTGGCCAACAAAAGAGGGGAAAGCACCCGTTAAAATTCTTGCCAACAAAACCGCCACCGCAAGCTTTGGTACAATCGCGAAATATGCCGTTACAGGAGTTGGCACACCCTCATAAACATCTGGCGTCCACATATGGAATGGCGCAGCAGACATCTTGAAAGCCAAGCCGACTAGAACCAAAATAATTCCAACAATCAGCCCTTTTGAAAGCACATCCTGATTCGTCAGAACAGCTGCAATATCATCAAAATTCGTGCTGCCAGAGAAGCCATAAATTAGGGAAATACCGTATAGCAAAATCCCACTAGCCAGCGCACCCAGCACGAAATATTTCACCGCCGCTTCTGAACTTTTTGCGTTCTTCCGATTGATAGCAGCCAGCACATAAAGCGCCAAACTTTGCAGCTCCACACCAAGATACAAGCTTAAGAAATCGGCGGAAGATATCATAATCAACATCCCGCATAGCGATAGCAGAACCAAGATTGAATACTCAAATGGGAAGTCTTTATGGTTGCGCTTGCTATAATCTATAGTCAGCCATAATGTGAAAAACCCACCAATTAGCAATAACGCTTTTGTAAAAATAGCGAAGCTGTCAATCACCACCAAGTTATTGAAAAACTTGCCCACAAGGCCAGCATCCGCAACAAAATAGAGAGACAAAATAGCCAATAAAATTAGCGCCATTGATGAATGAGCCGTGGAAGCGAAAGCACGCTCTTTTGCCCCTTCCGCATCGTTGCTACAACTATGAAAAACACCTGTCATCATCAGCACCATCGCACCAACTGCAAGCACAAGCTCGGGCAATATTGCGTATAAACTTTCTATCATCACTTCACTCATAGCCTATCTATTCACCTGTTGTATTATAGTTTCCACTGGAACTTTTGTTAGTTCAAACACTAGGTTTGGATATATCCCCAGCAGCAAAACTAGCCCGCCCAAAATCGCCAAACTCACATATTCTCTGTCATGCAAATCTGACATCTTTGCGCATTCTTTTTTCAGCTCACCGAACATCACGTTGCGATATAAGCACAGCATATATACCGCGCCAAAAACAACACCAGTTGTGGCGATGATGGCAGCAATGTGGCTCACTTGCCATACGGCGATGAATGTCAAAAACTCACCCACAAACCCACTCGTCATCGGCAAGCCAACGCTGCCCATTGTGAAGAGCATGAATAGCAATGCGAAACGTGGCATGATGTTCGTTAGGCCGCCAAAGCGTGAAATTTCACGTGTGTGCATGCGGTCATAAACCACGCCAACGCAGAGGAACAACGCGCCTGAAACTAGGCCGTGTGAGATCATCTGAAAAATTGCGCCGTCTAAGCCTTGCTGATTGAAAGTGAAGATTCCGAGCGTCACAAAACCCATATGCGCAACCGATGAATAGGCAATCAGCTTCTTCATATCCGTCTGCACCAACGCCACCATTGACGTGTAAACAATAGCAATCAGGCTGAGCACAAACACGAAGTCTGCGAAATATTGGCTAGCTTCTGGAAGCATTGGCAACGAGAAACGTAGGAAGCCATAAGCACCCAATTTCAGCATCACACCCGCAAGCATCACCGAACCAGCAGTTGGCGCTTGCACATGGGCATCTGGCAGCCAAGTATGGAACGGGAACATCGGCACTTTCACCGCGAATGATGCAAACAAGCCAAGCCACAACCATTTCTGCACATCAAACGGCAAGTAAAATGCCTTGTCGGTTATCTCAGGAATCGAAGTTGTCCCCAGCTCACCATATAAATAGAGCATCGACACCAAAAACAGCACCGAGCCGATCAGTGTATAGAGGAAGAATTTGAACGCGGCATATACACGGTTATTCCCACCCCAAATCCCGATAATCAGGAACATCGGAATCAGCACCGCCTCGAAAAACAAATAGAACAGCACCATATCCAGCGACGCAAAAACGCCAATCACAATTCCTTCCATCAGCAAAAACGCAATCATATATTCCTTCACTCGTGAAGAAATTTTCCAGCTCGCTAGAATACAAATTGGCATCAGCAATGCCGTCAGCATAATCATTGAAAGTGAGATTCCGTCAACGCCAAGATAGTATGCAATGTTATAGCCCTCTGCCCACGGGATGTTTTCCACGAACTGGTAGCCCTGCTGCGCTGGCTCAAAATTGGTATACATAACCAACGACCAAATAAAGGTGGCCATTGTTGTCAAAAACGCGGTACGTTTCGCATTGCGCTCACCCGCCTCACCTTTGGCGATCATGAACATCATGGCGATTGCCGAAAGAATCGGGAGAAAAATCGCAACTGATAAATATGGTACTTCGTTCATCAAAAATCCTAGAATAATATATAATAGCTAACCAGCGCAACCACGCCAAAAATCATCACAAATGCATATTGGAAAATATAGCCGCTTTGGAATTTGCTTAAGTTCTCCGCCGCTCCAGTTGAAAGCGCCGCCACTCCATTTGGCAATCCGTCAATCAGCTTCACATCCACCTTCTTCCAAGCCTTGTCCGCCAGCCATAAATATGGGCGTATAAGCACTGCATTATATAGCTCGTCGATATACCATTTATTGAATGAGAATTTATATAGCGGTTTCAAAATCTTCGCGGCCTTCTCTGCCACGCCAAGCTTCCAAGCATAAATCAACGCACCCAAAATTGCGGCAGACATTGACGCTGGTACAATCCAATGCGGAGGATGTGTGTGCGCCAAGGCTTCAGCATTTGTTGCAATTGAACCATTCCAGAACTCGCCTGTTGTTGACAAAATCTGCAGAATTTCTGCGCCATAATAGCCACTGAAAATTGCGCCGATTGAAAGCAAAATTAGCGGAATCAACATCACCAAAGGTGACTCATGCGCATGGTCATAAAGCTTCTTGTTCCGCGCTTTGCCATGGAAGGTTAGGAAGAACAAACGCGCTGAATAAAATGCCGTGAGTAGCGCCGTTAAAGCACCCATCCAGAAAGCGAAATCACCCACCGAACTATCCGCATAAAACGCAATTCCCAAGATAGCTTCTTTAGAATAATAACCAGCCAAAAGCGGCGCGCCAATAATCGCCAGCGAACCAATCGCCATCGCAATCCATGTCAGCTTAATCTTGCACCACAACCCGCCATACTGCCTCATATCTTGCTCATGATGCATTGCATGAATCACCGAACCTGCGCCTAAGAACAACAGCGCCTTAAAGAACGCATGCGTTGCCAGATGGAAAATCCCCGCGCCATAAGCACCAAGGCCGCACGCAAACACCATATAGCCCAACTGCGAGCAAGTTGAATAGGCAATCACCTTCTTAATGTCCGTCTGCGTCATCGCCACAGTGGCTGCAAAAATTGCCGTAACCGCACCAACCACCGTAATAATCCCCAGCGCAATCGGCGCCAGCTCAAGCATTGGCGAAATCCGCGCCAGCATAAACACGCCCGCTGTAACCATTGTCGCAGCATGAATCAACGCAGAAACTGGCGTCGGGCCTTCCATCGCATCTGGCAGCCAAGTGTGCAAACCAAACTGCGCCGACTTACCCATCGCGCCAATAAACAGTAAAATACAAGCCAGCGTAATTGCATGAATTTCTATCCCGAGGAAGTTCCAATTGATATCCACCGCATCAGGCAACTTTGCAAAAACCTCGTCAAACTGCACAGTTCCAAACAGCATAAACACCGCCGCGATTCCGAGGATAAATCCGAAGTCACCCACGCGGTTCACAACAAATGCCTTAATCGCTGCAGAACTTGCTGAAGCCTTCTTGAACCAGAAACCAATTAGGAGATATGAGCAAAGCCCAACGCCTTCCCAACCCACAAACATCTGAATGAAATTGTCAGCCGTAACCAGCACCAGCATGAAGAATGTGAACAACGACAAATACGCCATAAAGCGCGGCTTATGCGCATCCTCAGCCATATAACCAACAGAATATAAATGCACAAGGCTAGAAACAAATGTCACCACACAAAGCATAATTGCCGTGAGCGTATCCACCTTAATCACCCAGTCGGCGTGAAAATCACCTGAGTGAATCCAGCTCAGAACATGCACCGAAATCACCTCACCATCCAGCGCAACTTGCTTGAACAGAATTGCTGAGAAAAGAGCCGCCATAAACAAAAACGATGTTGTGATGAACTGTGCAAATTTATAGTTGATAGTACGCGAGCGCAAACCCACCAGAGTGGCTGCAATTAACGGCAAAAATATAATTAGTTTCGCTAGCATCTAGGCAATTCCCTCAATCTTTTCTTCGTTCATAACCAAATTATTGAAATCAACATTCTTCCCAGTCAAAATCGCATATCCTGCATAAATCACCAACGCGATCACGGCCAAAGTCGCCAGCTTGAAAATCATTTTTATTAGAAAAAACATATCTCAACTACCCCTTCAGCTCGTTAATATCTTCAACATGAATTGTCTTGCGGTTACGATAAAACGCTACCAAAATTGCCAAACCAATTGCGGCTTCTGCGGCGGCAACTGTCAGTACAAACAACGTGAAAACTTGGCCGACCAAATCTTGCAAATAAGCCGAAAAAGCAATGAAGTTTATATTCACCGCCAACAGCATAAGCTCCACCGACATCAAGATTGTGATGATTGATTTGCGGTTCACCACCAGCCCGATTGTGCCGATAATAAACAGCAACGCTGCGAGTGTTAGATAATGATTTAATCCAATTTCTAGCATCACTTAACCCCTCTTCCAGTCTCAACTTTCACCACTTCCATAGTCTCGGACGGCTTGCGCGCAACTTGCTCATTAATCACCTGCTTACGAGTGCGTTCACGCTTGCTGAATGTCAGAACAATTGCACCAATCATCGCAACCAAAAGCACCAAACCCGAAGCTTGGAAAATAAAGACATAGTCTGTGTATATAATCGCGCCCAACTGCTCCGTATTTGTCGCCGCATCTGGAGCAGAGTCGATTGGAGATTTCAAGCGCAGATTAGCCTTTTCAAGCGCTGGCTGGCTGAAAAACAGCATTATCATTTCCACCAGCAAAAGCGTTGCCACAATCACCGCCGACGTAAAATACTTCGTCAATCCTTCGCGGAATCTTTCCACCGTCACGTTGAGCATCATCACCACAAACAGGAACAACACCGCCACCGCGCCAACATACACAATCACCAAAAGCATCGCCAAAAATTCAGCGCCGAGCAAAATAAACAGGCCGGCTGCATTGAAAAAACCCAGAATCAAAAACAGCACACCGTGAACTGGATTTCGCGCAGAAATCACAGCCAAGGCCGAACCAACTAGCACAAACGAGAATAGATAAAATATTAAACCCTCAACCATCTATTTATACTCCGCACGTTCTTTCAAATTCGCCGCAATCTGCTTTTCCCATCTGTCGCCATTTTCCAGCAACTTGTCTTTGTCATAAAACAGCTCTTCACGGGTATATGTCGCAAATTCAAAATTCGGGCCTTCAACAATTGCGTCAACTGGACAGGCCTCTTCGCACAAGCCGCAATAGATGCATTTTGTCATATCAATATCATAACGCGTGGTGCGGCGGCTTCCATCTTCGCGCACATCAGCATCAATCGTAATCGCTTGCGCTGGGCAAATTGCTTCACAAAGTTTGCAAGCAATGCAGCGTTCCTCACCATTTGCATAACGGCGCAGCGCATGCTCACCACGAAAACGCGGAGAAAGAGGGCCTTTTTCAAATGGATAATTCAGCGTTACAGAAGGCTTGAACATATAGCGCAGCGTCATCCAAAAGCCACTCACCAGCTCGAGCAATAAAAATGATTTCAACCTAAATCCACTCATCTAAAACCTATCCTTAAATACAACTTCGTCATAGCTCAACTGCCCTGGCTTTGGCCATGCAGCTTTTGTGGCTTTGCCAACTGGCAGAAGCATTGCGATTAAATGATTATCTGGCAAATTTATTGCCGCAGCAACTGCATCTTGGTCAAAACCAATCATCGCGCAAGAATCATAGCCCATCTCGACAGCGAGTAGCATTATGTTTTGCGCAGCAAGTGACGCTGAACGAATCGCCTCATCGCGCTGCAATTCTTCCTTGCCCTCATAGAACGGATCAATCATCGGGATCAGAATATCTTGCGCTTCTTTCGGCGCATTCTGCCACTTTTCAACCTGACCATCCTTCCACGCTTTCACGTCTGCGCATAACGCAACTGTTATTGAGGCATCCTTCACCTGAGCTTGACCCCAAGCAGCTTCGCACACCAAATCTTTTTGAGCCTGATCTTCAATAACAACAAGTCTCCAATGCTGCATATTGAAAGATGTCGGAGCCTGCATCGCAGCCGTCATAAGCTGCTTAATCTCAGCCTCGCTCATTTTATGAGCCGCATCAAAATGCTTCACCGAACGTCTTGCTATAATTGCTTCGCTTACTTTCATTTCGGAAGACCTCCGACGAATACTAGGTATGCAGCAACAGCGATAACGCCAATTAGTGAGAGCGGCAAAAACACCTTCCAGCCCAAGCGCATCAACTGGTCATAACGGTAGCGCGGCAAGGTTGCGCGCGCCCAGATAAACACGAACAGAATGAATGCAATTTTGAGCGCAAACCACACAGCACCAGGAATAAAGTCCAAACCAAATGGAGCTAGCCAACCACCCAAGAATAGGATGGCGCAAATTGCTGACATCAAAATCATATTCGCATACTCACCCAAGAAGAACATTGCGAATGTCATTGAAGAATA
>JALZVI010000228.1 GCA_023301015.1 Rickettsiales bacterium
CCTTCTTATGCGGATCGAGTGTTCCTTGCTGAAGCATTTCTGGAGTCCAGCGGGCAGAGTGAATAAGCAGACCGCGCACGGATTCTGGAGAAAGCCCGGGATATTGTTGGAGAATCTGAGCACCGGTCCGGGCCGCGAGAGCAGTAGCCGCACTAGTCGCGTTGATCGTAGTGAGAGGTTTGCTACGAAAGTTTGCTGCGGTGCTAATGAGCTGTAAGGAGTCCCGGTCTTCAAATGATCCGTCGGCCATCTTCGCAAGATTTCCTCCCTCCGCTACGAAATCTGGCTTTATGGGCCAATGGCTAGCCCAGTCGTGGGAAGTTCGGCTGTATGGGCAAAGCCCGCCTTGTGGAGCGATTGCTCGCGCGGCCCTTGAGTCGGGGTCGGGCTCCGTGATCTGAGCGAGTTCGGTAGCTGCACCTACAGTTACTGCATTGAATGCCTGGGCAGGGTCCTCGACGCGGGATTTTTCTAAATTTCCTGGATAATCGGCAGAGGAGGACGTGTCGATCTGGTTTCCCGCTGATACTAAGATCACTCGGCGAACATCATCTACTTCCTGACTTCCGGAGGCGATAGCATCCACTGCGGCTGACCATGCAGAGGGACGGCCATCGTCCAATGGTGAGCTGCGAGTAAGCGCCATACAGAAAATACGAGGGCGGTTATCAGCTTGAATTTCAGGAAGTGAAACGGCTTGGAAAGTCACAGCTCCGTAGTTCTCTGGATCATGTTCGTGTCCCGTGTTGATAAGCTTCACGGATTCCAAACGGTGAAGCTGGGCCCAACTTGCGTGCGAAAGCATTAGTTTTCTTAAATCGCCAAAGGCAGCGATTCCAGCCATGGGCGATCCATGCTTTCGAGTATCTGATGGGTCGCCGTCTGCAATAACAGACTGATTATCCTCTACAGTTAGAAGTGGCTCCAAAAGCGGATGACTGCGGTTCACTCCAGTGTCGAGCAAACACACGGCTGGAGCCTCTGCATCAGGCCAGACGATCTGATTGGCTGCGCTTTCAACCCACTCGTCTTGCTCCGCTACAGGAAGATCAGTGAGACCGACGCGACAGGGGCGAGCGCGGTGGACTTCAGAGAGTCCATTTAGAATGGTGAGCGAGTTCTCCAGCTGTTCACGCCGTGCTTGGATGACTACAACGATATGGTCTGGAAGGATGAGAGTCTGACGAGGCTCTGGATAACTTATTTTTAACTGCTTACATTCGTTTTTTATCCGCTCGTCCCAGCACCCATCGCTGCGACGAATCCAGAGTTCCCACCAAGCTAAATCGGAAGCGCCGGGGAGTGGCTCATCTTCCATCCAGAGAGCCTCAAGGGCAGCGTTCGAAATACTCTCAATGTTTGCAAAGAGGTCCTCGTTTAGGGGACGAGTTGAACCATCTTGCTCCTTTGGCTTGGTATCTTGGGTGGCGTATGCATTTAATTTATTTCCCAGCTTATGGAGTAGGCCGAAGGGGACAAAAACGGTAGCTTTCGTTATTTCGCCAGCTTTGGTGTCTTCTGTCCTGACATTAAGAACAGAGATTTCACGAACCTTAGTTGTAGCCTTTGTCTCAAGACTCTCGATTTTAAGAGGGCAATTTGGAGCTGACGTGATTTCCAGAATAAGGCCGAAGTCAGAAGTAAGTCCATTTTCTTCCCGCAATGTTCGCGTGATCCCGAAGTCTTCTTCTACAGCTTCCAACTGGGTTTTTAGAAATGCCGCATGCTTACTCCGATCTCTTCTTTGGAGACCTTTCGGGCTTCCTCTACCTTGCTTTTGGTAACCGATATCCTGAGGAACAGCCTTGAAGGTCAGGTGTCTCAAAGGTGCGCTGAAATGCTTGGCCATCTCGTTAAAAAAAGTAGGCCTTCTTAGTGGTTGAGATGTAGTCGGCGCTCGGTGAGGGCGGTGACAATGGCTGTCTGGGTGACTTCAGGTAGATCGCTAATGAGCATTTCCTTAATGGCTTCCTCACATGCACGGGTGATTTCGGCGTAGCTAAGGTCGGAAGCAGCCTGATCGATCTTGCTCCAGTTGAAACGTCCGGTGCTAATGGTAGAGAGGAGTCGCTTAATAATCTCACGTGATTGCTCCTGTTCGGGCAAACCGAACTCGATGAGGTCGTCAAATCGACGGAAAAGAGCACGGTCAAGCCGATTACCGTGGTTAGTGGCAGCGATGATAAGGCTATTGCTCTGCAGCTGTTCAATGAAGACGAGAAAGGCGTTGAGGACACGGCGCATTTCGCCCACGTCTCCAGTAGCATCGCGGGTGTAGCCGATACTATCGAACTCATCGAATAGGTAGACAGCACGGGTTTGCTCTGCAGCTTCAAAGACGAGGCGCAGTTTCGATAAGGACTCGCCGAGGAAGCGGCTGAGCAGAGAATCGAGCCGAACGACAAAGAGCGGAAGTTTCAGCTCTGCCGCAAGTGCGGCGGCGGTCATGGTCTTACCACATCCGGGAGGGCCTGTGAAAAGGAGCCGCTGACGGGGCCGGAGATCATTTTCTTTGAGCTTTTGCAGATTACGTTGCTCGCTCAATACGCGCTCAATACGCTGACGGAGCGCATTAGGTAGAATAAGGTCGGCGATTCGAATATCCGTCTGGACAGTATCGAGGAGATCGCTGACCTCTCCGCGCGGTTGGGCCAAACTCAGGATAGAATTGCTTGAAGAGGTCTCTGACGCCTGCTTTTTAGCAGATTTTACCAAGTCACGGATTTCGTCAGCAAAGCGCTGATGGCCACGACGTGCTTCTGCCGCAGCAACTTGAAGAGCAACGGAGTAGAAGTGCTCATTATCCCCGGAGCCGTGGCTTTGGAGAAGGGATTTGATCTGTGAAGCACTAGCCATCGGGGAAGAACCTATCAGTTGGAAATTAAGAAAGAAAGGGAAGTGTCCCCTGAGTCGCTAAAATAAGTGCAAGTTGGCTAGCCGCAGCCGTCAGGATGTAGGCCTCAAACCAAAACCAATCACCGTGTTACATCAAGTGAAAATTATGCCGGGCATATTTCAGGAGAAATACCCTTAAACCATTCACCCATAATGGAATGTGAACATTCAGAACACTGAAACTTGGCGCAAATTTAAGAAGGATTTCCGCAGATTGACGCAGTTTTTCTCGGAGGTCTCTCCGGCCTCTTAGAGCCCGACTATGTGAGATCTCAGTTCCCCAACCCCCAGAGTGCCCTTGGGTAAAAGGGGTGAACCAACGGAGCCCACGGGCAGAGCGAAGCGTCGCCCTGGGTCTTTGAGTTGGCGCAACGAGGCGCGAGCCTTTGATGATGGATCGGCCATGAGATGGCCGAAGCGCGCGGTTTTGGCGGCGGAGCTGGCGGCGGGGGCATCGGGTTAGTTCTATGAGGGGCGGCGTGGTTGGCTCGCCCGGTTTCGGGCCGTGGGCGACCCCAGGGCGGCGGTCGTTCCTTCCTCTGCCCGTGGGCTACGTTGGATCGCCCCGGTTGGGGCTGGGGAGCGGAGGAAGATCTGTGCGGCCTTGCTTGGTTGTCTTGGCTCTTGGTAGCGAGTTGGAGGGGTCCCCTCTTGGCGGAGAGGTTGGGACTCTGGGAGGGGTGGCGGAGAGGGAGATTTTTGAGGGATTTGCGCGGATTACGCTGATTTTTTTTTGGGAGGCTCTGCGGCCATTTAGAGCCCGGCGATGATGTGAGGGACATTGAGGTGATACCGGGTTCC
>JALZVI010000229.1 GCA_023301015.1 Rickettsiales bacterium
TCTTCGTTTCCAACCATCATGATGATGTCTCCCAGTTTAAACTTGGTATCCCAGTTTATGAGTGAAACTTCATTCTCTGAAATAATACGCTCTCCCATGATTTCAAAAAGAGACCCTTCGATGATCGCGCCAGGGGTCCACGTTAGGCTGAGACCATCATTTTGGCTACTCCCTCCCCCTGCACAACAATCACCGGTTGCGGAAACAGAGCCCACGGAAAGGTTTGTTGTCACCGAAGATCCAGTGCTATTTTCAGTAGGATCGTGAGTTTCAGTTCCTGCCGTCTCATCTTCCTGATCCGGACTCCCACTCCCACTCCCACAGCCGCTCACTTGGGTTATCAATGAGGCCCGCGTGCCATTTTGATTCGCTGCATCCCCAGTGAGCTTCAACTGAGTTTTGCCTGCCTTGGTTCGCAGCTCCACTTTCCCTGGATCAATTTCCTCATTGCAAAAAAAGATTCCATTGACTCGCACGTAGCGATTCTTCTTCCCGTCCTCAAGAGTCACCGTGATTGAGGACATGTTATTCGGCACTTCGAGTAAGGAAAAACACTCACCCGTTACACCAGAATTCCCCTTCACCGTCATCTCCCACTCTTGCGTCCCCTTAGCCCCCTCTAACAAATAACACGCACAGTCAGCTGGGTATGTCTTGGCATTTAGATCAATCGATGCATTTGCCTCACTGTAGTAATAAGGAGCTTCTCCGTTGATCATAGGAACTCCCTGAATATGGTCAGCATGGAGAACGCTGACACCAAAGGACAGTGATAGAAAAAAAGGAAGGTATTTCATCAAAAACTACTAAATTTTTATTTTAAAGGGGTCAGAACAAGCAGGGTGGACACCGAGCCAGGTGTCACAAAGTCACCTACTGTCGGATCAGTGCCTGCTGCGATCTCGTCAGAATCAGTGATTCCATCTCGATCTGTATCTAAGGAAGTAGGAGAAGTTCCTGAGAGGAGTTCCTCGTAATTGGATCGTCCGTCACCATCAAAATCTGCGATCGCATCACTTGCATCGAGATGGTTAAGTCCCGCTGCAAGTTCAAGGGCATCTGGAATCCGGTCTCCGTCAGTATCAAGTGGACGTGAGAGAAGAGCGCCAGGCATGATCTCGAAAGTATCGATGCTGACAGGTTGGACTCCCGAAGGATCGTCCAGAGAAGGGACGGTCACAAAATTGATACGAATAAGGTCTTCTGGAACCATTTTAAGCGGCACCGTGAAGGTGACGACTCGGTTATCAGAGCCAATCTCATATCCCGCAGTGGAGGAAATTGTCTGGGTTAGTCGTGCTTGAAGAGCCCTCCCATCTCTATATTTCCCGCTATAAGGATACAAAGCAGGAATATCTCCAGCGCTTCCAGAAAAATTCTTAAGACTGAAAACTCGCACCAGATTGTTCAAGTCTTCAGAATGCTCATTTGAACTCAATCCTGTGAGAACAAACGGAATATTACTGGGACTATCTGTCGTCCACTCCTTAAAAATAACGAGACTTTGAGAACCATTATCGATCAAAAGCTCGGGAGACGGGGGTGGTGTGGGACTACCGCCCCCCGCGACCGGCTCTATAGGTAAGGCTAGAGCTGCACGCTTGATTAGAGAGACCACTTTCCCCACTACAGGTCCAGCTGTTGTAGAATCCACACTTTCCCTCCAAACCCATTGCCCAGACTCTAGGAAGGCAAAATCAATATCCTGATCTCCATCAAAATCCCAAGGGACTGAGGAAAGACCTAAGCCAATGACTCCCTCGTTAATTACGACAGCACTAGAAAAGATAGGACGAAGGAGACTCAAGTCCTCATTCGCAGCAAGATAGGCAGCAAGATCAACAGCAGCCCCGTCACTATCTTGATAAGAAAGATCAAAAGAGTGAATGGATGTTCTCCGAGAACTTCCATCCGAGGGATCATATTTTCTGGTGAGTAACCCGTGAGCCGGAACGGTAGATGCGGGATCCCCCGAAAAAATTGATACTCCAGCACCATGTAAATATGCAGATGCGTCCACCAAATCACTTCCACTTGGCAAGGGGATCAACACTGGCTCTCCGAGCCTTGGGCAGCCGTGTGAATCGATCGAAATAACCGGAGTGTAATAGATTTTTCCAGATAAGTCGGTAGACGATGCGGAGATCGATGCATTCCTCATACTCAGTAAAAATCCTTCCGGAATTTGAAGGTCATCTCCATCAATATTGACTGGCACGATACAATCACAGCTTTGCCCCGGAAATGGACAAAAGGGATCACCATCTATAGAACGGGCCCAGATGGGAGTCGAAAATAAGGGATCAAAGTCATTCCCTGAATCAACAGAAAGCCGGAGGATGATCTCTCCATTAGCAGATCCTTGCACAAGATCCATGAATTGGTCGCCATTCACGTTCGCTGCCACAAGACTACTCGCTTCTTGGAAGTTTCCAACCGAGGTAGAAATCAACAAAGGATGATCGGACTCAGCCAATGCGCCCAACACGAGAACATCTTCTTCATCAAAGAGTCCCGTATTTGAATCCACCGCAGAATGGATTTTCAACAGCCTTCTTGCTGGGCCGGTTGATGAAAACTCACTCACCAGAAGATCAATCCCAGGAGTGAGAGGATCTAAATCAATGGGGATAGCTGAAGAATCAGAGAGAATGGAATCGTGACTAGGAATCCGGAGAGCCGTCGCGGGTTCGGATGAAGATGCGTTGACAATTTTGGAGAATGAAGGGGGCACCCCTGCTGCTCCATCCCCATTCTGCTTGGCATAGTAAACTTCTCCGGTATCGAGAGAGACCACGAGCTCTTTCTCCGGTGAAGCGTTCTCTGGTGAGGCGTCGATATTTAGGAAAGAAAGAGAGGGTTTCGCATCAAAGAGAGCGGTCTGATTACCACTTTCAAGAGTCTTAATCGCATTCAGGGAGAGGACAGTTCCTGTTCCGTCTTTTAGAAGAACGGGTTTCGCATAGTATGGCACCGAAACTCCACTGATTGGGTCGATCTCGACTCCTGCATGAGCAAAGAGTAAAAATACAATTTCCGAACTTCCTGATGATTTATACCTAGGGACGACTAAATCCAGTTGTCCATCACCCGTGAGCTCTATGAATGCGGTCGAGGTCGCTTGAGCTGATGGCTCGTAAACCGACGGATGATAGCCGTAAGAATTGGAGGAAAGACAAATCTCTGAACGAGCTCCGTCATCATCATACTCCAAAAAAATTGGAGTTTCTGGATAGACCGGAAGTTCTCCCACACCCGGAGAAGAAGCAGGAAAAAATGCAATCTTCCCAATTTTTCGATCTCCTAAAATAAAATCAACAGCATTTTCACTAGATAAACCTGCTACGGTAAGAGTGTTTTGAAGGACTGCAAAATGTTCCCTAAAGGCTTTAGCTACCTGCAAGACGTCAGTTACGCCCGATTCAAAAAGGAGACTCCCCCCATCTCCTGAGTTGAGATAGCAATACGCCGCTGCCAATTCCACGATGACGAGGTCAAGTCGATCATCGCCATTCATGTCTACTAGACGAGGGGTTGTCCATAGAAGAGGAGAGATTGGGAATTTGCGGGCTCCAAAGCCATGGATTTCGCAGCCCTCTGGAAGACCCACTGCTCTATCGAATGCCACGCGCACCGCACTCTCTCCCGGAGTCGGAGAGGTCACGACAATCGCAGATTCGATGGACAAAACACTGTCGGTATTACTACCGTCATTGGGTGCATCAGGATCTTGGGCAAATAGGGCTCCGATAGATATTAGTGCCCAGAGGGTAAAAGGTATTCTCATCAGGATAAATTTTGGTGGTTATTGCCCATAATACTCAATGCCATCGGGGACATAGTCGTCGTCGGTGTCGGAGTCATGTGGGTCGGTTCCGATTTCAATCTCGAGATAATTTGAGAGACCGTCGTTATCGGTATCGACTGGACCCGTTCCGGCTTCAAATTCCTGAAGGTTCGTCTGACCGTCATCATCAAGATCCCCCGCCGGATCAACTTCAGATAAAGTGCTGAGATCGCCATTTGACGCAATGATGGCAGCGCGCTCCCAGACATCAGGAAGGCCGTCGCCATCTGAGTCTGCTTCGAGGAGAGTGGAGCGCTCGTAGTGGTTTTGGAGATCGGAGACTTCTAGTGCGGTCAGTGACCGATCGTAAAAGAGAAGACTTCCCACTTCACCATCAAGGGAACTAAAAAGGCGCATATAAGGCCATGGATTCGGATCATTCATTCCCGATTTTTCGGCAAGAAGGAGACCATTTTTGTAGAATCTCCCTACTCCGTCAGCATAGGTGAAAGTGAATTGTTGCCAGACATCGAGTTCGAGAGTTCCTGCCCCAAGTTGGGAAGGAGTAAAGCGAGTGGAGACATCTGTGCCTGCATAGACTGAACCGCCATTCGCGGTATGGAAAATAAAGAAACCCCAATGCGCTCCGATGCCTTGGTTATAATTGAAGGCCGAACGTGGATTCATGGTCCATGAGATGGTGAAGCGCGGAATCGTCCCGGAGATTGGGAGAGTATAGGTGGCAGTTTCTGCAGGAGAGAAATCGAGAGATTTTCTGGAGTTGTCTGGATTCACAGAAACGACCGCAGGGCTATTATCGATTGCGGTTGCATTCCGGCCCTCAAGACTCCGATCACTCCATAGGTTAACCGGGCTACCATCATTCCCTGTTAAGGTGCTCCCGTCTAGCCAAGCCATCATCCCCTCACGCGGGATGTTTGTGAAATCGCTGGCGTCCGTGGGATCGGTGCCATCGTGAATTTCGTAGAACGTGAGAACGCCATCCCCATCAAAGTCATGATCTGGGGCGAGATCAGAGGAGTCTGTGGGATCGAAGGGCTTCAGCCCAAAGGAAAGCTCCCAGCTATCTAGAAGGCCATCATCATCTGAATCCTGAGAAAATGGGTTTGAGCGGTGGAAGAAAATCTCTGCTCCGTCTAAGAGACCATCGCCGTCTTGGTCTGGGTTTGAATCGCTGAGGCCTGCGAGGGTTTCGAGCCAGAGGGGAAGGCCATCAGCGTCGGTGTCTTCATTTCCTGAGTCATAGGTCATGCCGATAGAGGCGATGTGATCGATAGAAAGTCCCGACATGAGGATGGAAGTGTCGATGAGAAGTGGTGCCGATGTCGTGAGATTTGAGGTGTATTTCACGACACCATTTTTAAGATATTCGATGTTAATTCCTGCTCTCCGCACTTCGAAGACATCATCTGGCCCGGCAGATCCTAGGTAGGCTGCGCTCACGCCATTTTCATAGCACCACGCGTTCACACCATGGATGAAAATGGCATGGTTGATTTCCAGATAACTATTTGTCGAGCTCGCGGCACTCAGGCCAACCATCGAGCCATGGCGAATTTCTGACTCTCCGATTCGGAAGAGGACTGAACCGTCCCCATTGATATATCCTGCGGAATGGATTCCCGCATTCCAGCCGTTATAGGAAGCGGTTCGCACGATGGAACCCGTAGCGGTCTCGGGATTGAAGCCTGATGCAACACTGGTAGAATCTTCCCACACCACAGGAAGAGCCAATGACGAGCCCGCGAGAGGCTCAAAGGGATCCCCATCGTGGCGATACTCTGTTGCAGTGGTGTGAAAATCACGGTCATGGTCATCGCCTGGAGACAGAACATCGAGATTCGGTGCATGAGCAAGTTCCCAAACATCAGGAAGACCATCTTGGTCTATGTCTCCATTACTGAAGCCATATTGGCCTGCATGCGTAATCTGCGAACCAATCTTAAGGAAGGAAGAATCAGCGAAGAGAGGTTTTTCGGAGACGCTTACAGAGGTGTAAACAAGAAGGTTATTTATATAATAGGTGACAACCGTTCCTGTCCTTCTAATTCCAAAGGTAGCATTACTACCTCTTGCCCCCATATAATACTTGGCTCTGCCTTTCTCAAAAATCGCGACATTCTGACCGTAGCGGTAGAAGGTGTGATCTAGATCATAAAAATTGGGCTCAGAATCATACGATGTGAGGCCGCACATGGCGTAGTGTCCCTCTTGTGGAGGAAGCTGAAAGCTAATTCCACCGTCCGCAGGCATGAGCTGAACGCTCTTCGCCCCTGACTCCCAGGCCCATGCGGTTGCCGTGTCTTTGGTAAGGGAAGATCCGTAAGATGAATCTGAGCTAGCGGTGTAGTAGAAGTCCCTCCATTGGATCGGGGTGTAGGTGTTTCCACCAGAAGGACTGAGCGGATCCTCTCCATTTAAGATTTCATTGAGGTTCGGGAGATAGTCTCCATCCAAATCATCGTCAGGATTGATGTCAGCCAGATTGGTGTAAGCCCCTCCACTGGCAGCGATGATCTGTTGCTCTAGAGAATCTGGAATCCCATCCTGATCTGCATCCAGATCACTTTCTTTTATCGAAGAGAGAGAAAGAGAGAAGAGCGCCTTGAGTTGGCCGATGTTTGCGGCTGCTCGATTTTCATTCGCTCCGACATCTGGCCCCCAAGGAAGATGCGAGTTCGGTTGTCTGGTTCCATTTCTAATCATCTCTGCTTCGAGCCAGACAGGTGCGGCTTGATTGAGCTGATTATAGAACGGAGCTGCGATGGCTTTGAGTTGGCCAAGGAGTAGTGCGGCACGATCTCCTCCGTCTGGTGCAACAGCAGGCTCCCACTCTGAGAAAGGATGGGTTGCTGGATCTCCTACTAACTCAGCTAAGATGGCCGCGGCAAGGGTTGGGTTCTGCTCTAAAATCGTATCGTAGGCCCGCTTTGCCATCCACTTTGCTTGGCCTAGGTTTGCGGCGGCTTTGTGGTCGACATTGGGGACATTGGGGACGATCACGGGATCGCCTTCTGTCCACCAAGCGGGGTCAACATTAAGGGTGATTTCAGTTCCCGTCAGACCGAACTCACCGGGGTTCCCGCCGCCATTCCAAAAATTGGGAGTCACCACGAGATCTCCGGCTTGATAGCCTGCTCTGATCCCTTCCACGACAAAATTTTCACCGACCAAGAGGTTCGCAGTGTCGCTTGGAAAATCTATGGACGCGACAAGGAGGTCACTGGGATCAGAGAAAAATGGCAGTTTCGTCTCATTGATGAAGTAGAACCAAGCTCCTGCTTCGTAAGTGACTACCGAAAAATTCGGGGCGTCATTTGGTTGATTGTATAAGCGGTTTTCACCTAAGCCGTTTGGGTTAAAAAGGAGGTAACCGGGCCCTACGGGATTGTAATCTGGCCCAGTGACGCCATTCGCTAAACCGAGATCTCCCAACGGGACAGCCTCTAGAGAACTCCCTCCGATCGAAAGGGCGGTAAAGATGGAGAATAGGAGTCTCATGAGTGGGTTTTAGGGGTTACCTTAAAGAACTAGAACGACTCTTAGTTGCCATAGACTCCCATAGAGACATCGCCTTGGGGCTTGGGGATGATGATGTCGCCGTTTCGCTTGATGATGAGGGCGTCTGAGCGCTGAGTATCGTTTGCGCCGTTACCTACTACGAGGAGAGGTTCGGTTTCAGATGAAAAATCACTAGAACTGTTCCCTTTTGTCTGATTGTAACTACCGATGATTGTCGCTCTTTGTGCTCCGACCGAAAGGCCGACTCCAAGTGCACTCGCATAATTTGCAGTCACCTCGTTCGAATGCCCTGCAATAAAAGAGGTTATCCCGAGAGTAACATTCTGCTGGCCAAAGACCGTCGAGGCTGCAGCGGCATTGTTAGTCGCGTCATCCCCAATCACATTGCCGATCCCAGAAGCAAAAGAATTCGATCCTACCACTTTATTACCTTCTCCGAAGACAACGCTACCTCCACCGTGATTTGATACGCTGAACATTTCATTATTTTCCCCGATAACAAACGATTTTGAGGTCTCCACCTCATTCCCATCACCTGAAACTATTGTTGAATTTAAGCTAGAAAAACTCCCAAAAAAACCAGGAGCACCCAGAATATTATTTGTCCCAATAGCTATCGCCAAGGCGTTTCCCGAAGTATTTCCTATCGTATTCGCTCCAATACTCTGTGAATGCGATGTTACAATAACTCCATTATTATTTGGAGAAAGGTAATTTACCGCACTCGCCTCAGTGAGAAGAGGGGATCCATACAAGCTAGCAGTGCCGTCGTCGTAAATCTCAAAGGCATTGGATCGTTCGGTTACAGCGGGTCCGATTCCATCACCGATCGAAAAGAGGAGATCGGGCTTATCAACATTATATTTCCCCATGACGATGGAATGACTATTGTTATTCTTGAGGGCCGTGCCAATCGCTGTCGCATCATCTGCAACTAAGTAATTGTCATAACCCAGCGCAGTGGACCGGCGACCATAAACCGTGTTTTTATATCCAGCGGCAAATGAATATCCCCAAACACTCGGATTCGATTTGTTCACCATATTTTCGCGACCAAACGCAGCACTCATCGAGCCAACATCGTTCAGAAAGCCGCTGGCGAAAGAATGCCAATACGATCTGTTATCCGTTCCAAAAGCCCCCGACCGGTAGACGGACCAATTGCGCACACCCACCGCTAATGACGCCTGGTAAGCTACGAGATTATCCTCATTTTCGGGCTTTTCATCTGCAGGCGGTTGAACCCTTAGATTGTCAAAAACTTGGGCAGAAAGCCCCGAAAAAAGCGCTACTGCCAATCCTGAATAAATAATTTCCTTTCTCATTTTTTTCTTCTATTCTCTAATTAAGTTTTCTCGCTGATTATGGATCTGAACTAGCAGCCTCGAAATTTCACTATTAGGATCCCTTAAGGCGTCTTTCCGCGCCGCGCCGCCCTGAAGCAACAAATCTTTTTCTATGTCATCAAGCTGCTCTTCGAAAGCTAGCAGTTCGGGATCTGAAGCCCTCATCTCAATTTCATGCAATTCAGGTGGAATATCAGACCGATCAGGAAGTAACGAGGACTCGGTCTGAATCTGCGGAAATGCGGTAGTGAGAGTATCAGGCATTTCATTTATAGGACTACCTTCTGATCGCGATTTTGATCTGGATGAGAGACGCTGGGAACGCTTTTCCAGCGAGACGCTTGAAAATCCTTCCCCTACAGTTTGCGGAGGAGACTCATCCCCTAGAAACACGACAAAAATAATCGCGGCAGCCAAGAGCGCGACTGCGAGATAAAGGTAGATGCGTTGATTGATTTTCATTACTTCTTCGGCTGGATCGCGCAATCCAAGAAAGATAATTTCCTAGTTAACTTTTAGATAAAACCATCACCTCTATTATCAGGAAAGAAAAAAGTGGATTTTACATAAATTAACCGAGTCTCTTTGAAAAAAAATAAAGTAACCCTAACGATCTTTGTTTTTTTCTGGATCTAAACCCCCGAGCCTAGGCTCGCACTCAGAATCGTAAAAAGAGTATAGCTAGGAGAATAGAGATATGAGACTTTATACCACTCCGAGTTCCAAAAAAGCAGAATGGGTCTTTAGGATGTTTTAAAAGGATGTGCTTCGCAGCTTGGAGAAGAGCCGAATGGCACTTCCTGAGAGTCGTCATCTGTTGCTTGGCAGGTTCTTAAGCTCCGATAGGTGCGCTGGTGAAATGCCCTTGGGTGCATGTCGCCTCGGGTGGAGCGCAGCGGGAACCTAGGGATGAGATCAAGAGGACTACGGGGCAAGCCTTTGAGGCCGATTCGGATAGGGTCCACCCGCAGCCCGTCATCCCAGCATCGACCTCGGCACGGCGGCCTTCGGGAAAGTGATAGGGTGCTTCGACGCACTCGGCTCGGCCCTCTCTCCGACCAATCTAAAACCCTGGGTTCCCGCTGCGCTTCACCCGGGGCTACATGCCTGCATCCCTTCGGGATTTAAGAACACGCGAGCGAGTTCTTAAGGAAGCCGCATTCAGCTAAGAGCCTCTCCTACTGGTCTAGGATCGCTTGGACGGCTGGGGAGACGAAGCCGGATTCGGTGGCTTCGTCTGCGGCGAGGCGCATTTGGAATTTG
>JALZVI010000230.1 GCA_023301015.1 Rickettsiales bacterium
TTTCTCGTGCACGAGAAAAAACAAAACAGAAAACCAAAACAATGGATATTAAACAAATTACAGATGCACTCAATGCCCTTCCTATCGTAGATCCAGGTGGAGGCGTGTATCTTGCAAATGGCGCTCATGACGTAGAGCATCCTATGGATGTTGTTGAGAACGAAGAAGGTAAGGAGGCACTCGTGGCCTATTTGGCAGAATTTATTGCTAAAGAGGTGTCGGAGATGTCAGCTGATGAACTTGGAAAATTCGATTCGATAGCTCATACCGTATACTGGCTCTCAAGATGCTGGCCTGAAGAGTTCGACCGGACGAAAGTTTGGGCTGAACATGGTGGAAACAAAGACCTCCATGTATGCGCGGGAGTTTCGGTTGAATTTACCGACCTCAGCTCCCTCCTCGATTCCATGCCTACTCCACTCAAAGGCCTGCTTGGAGAACTCGGAGGACTTGGGGACAAGATCGTTAACACCCTTGAGGACATGTTTGAAGGGCTTATGCCCAACACCCCAAGCAGCTTGAGTGAACTCAACGAGCTCGCTCAAAAAGCTGAAGGCCCTCGAGGCCTCAAGAAACTGCAAACGGCCATCAGCAACATGGTTAAAGCTGAAGCAGAAGCAGAAACTGGTCCAGAAGCCGAGGCAAAAGCTGCCGAAGCTGAAGACGAAAAGAGCTAGCCGCTCTCTTCACACCTACTCAAGCGTCGTCCCCATCTGGGGGCGGCGTTTTTTTATGCGCGATAATCCGCCAACTGCTTAATCACCGCAGTCTTTTCGTTATACGCCTCGGTGTGCTCGAGTACGGCTGCGTCTGTTTCTGGCTTCGCGTAATAATATCCTTGCGCATATTTAATTCCGCTTTTGATGATAATTTCTTTATCTTCAAAAGTTTCCACCCGCTCAGCAATCACATCAATTCCCAAATCTTTGCACAAATCGCCCAGAGATTTCAGCAAATAGCTTTCTTTTTCGCTATCTTCATCATCTTTACTAGCCAAATAGCTGCCGTCAATTTTCACCATATCCACATCAAGATGACGCAAATATTCAAATGTCGCCTCGCCAGCACCAAAGTCATCAATGCTAATCGTCACGCCGAATTTTTTCAGGTTGCGGATATATTGATTAACCCCTCTCATATCCTCAATCTTGCTCGATTCCGTAATTTCAAACATAATCTGAGGGCAGAACTCAATGTTCTTCGTTAGCAAATTATGCAGCTTATCCAAGAACAGCTTGCTTGAAAGCGAAGTGCCTGAAATATTAATCGCCAAATGCGGCTTTGTCCCCTGCCCTTTATGGCCTTTCAGCACATCAATCGAGCGGCAAACCGTTTTGAAATCATAGTCCGAAATCATGCCGATATCTTCACCAAACTCAATAAACTGGAATGGGTTTGAAAATTTACTCGTATCACGCAAGCGCGTTAGAACTTCAAAATGCGAGATCGCGCCCGTTTCCACTTCCACAATCGGCTGGAAAGCAAGGTCAAAAAGCTCATCGTCAATTGTCTGACGGAAATCTGAGATCTTATCAACAGTCACCTCGACCATTTCCTCATAAAACTCATCCAAAGTCCCCATTTCACCACCTTTTCCGTGGTTAGCTAGAACATGGTCAATTGTGAACATAATCGCATGCGCTGAGTCGTTCTCTTTAATATCCGCAGAAGCTGCCAAACGCACAGAATCATAGGAAATCATCACATCCTTCGACTGACCTGTAGTTTTCCCAATCACCAAATCCATCTGCTCAAGCAAAACATCCAAATCCAGATCGTCATGCACAAATGCAATTACATTATCTCCAATCAACCCCGCATTATCCTTTGCGATTGACTGCAATTTTGCTAAATCTGCACATGTGCAAACAATCTCCTGCATAACTTCCTTGCAAATATCAGCACCATCAACTGCATCAATAAAGAACGTAGTCATCAGCGGAACTTGCTCCGAAAAACGACTCATAATTAGCTGGCGGTTTGCAGCAATGCAAAATTCTGATTTCTTCAGCAAGCCAGTACCAAAATCACGGCGCGAAATATCAGCCAAATTCATCCCCGAACGGAACGCTGAGAATGTAAGGTAGAAATGCCCTTGCAGCTCTGAAATACGATAGCCCGACATTAGGAATGGAAAGCTATTACCAGTGTTTGTGCGCAATCTAATGCTCAAGTTATCAATACGATTTTCCGAGTTATTGCCCACGAAATACTCCGCTAAATCACGGTCATCTGTGGCGATCAGCTCATACAAATTCTTCCCGACAATCTCTTCCGACATCTTGCTCAGATGCTTCATCGTATTGCCATCAACAAAAATGATTCTGCCTAGCGGATCAATTTCCATCAATATATCCGCCGAAGCGAATGCAAACGCCACAAATCTGTCGCGATCACCTTTGATCTTATCCATCACACTCTTGATATTTTCTCCCCCGAGCTCCATATCCTTTCCCCTATATGTTTTAAATCTTCTACCACCATTATACGCACAAAAAGGTTAATACTCGCTAAACATTTGCTTAAAATGCAGGGCAAATTGCCAATTTTCTTTAAAAAACTTCACAATAGCTTGAAATATATGCGTTATTTCAAGCATTACTAAATACGCAAAAAAGCTACCAACCTGCGCAAAACGGACAAATTCCGCATATCCTAGCCTCTCTTAGCGAGCCATAACCATCTTTAACAAGCACAAAACCGCTGCCCTAAGTACGTTTCAGCCTGCAAGGGGTAGCCGTCGCGGAGAGGAAATTAAAAACCACAATAAAAAAGTTGCGCAGACGTAACATACCCAACAAATAACTTCACATATGCACTAGTAGTACAATAAATTACTGCTATATATAGATGGTACATATATTGCTACTGATAACCATATAGGAAAAAAAATGAAAACTACGTTGAAGAATAAAGAGGGCTTGCGCCATGAATTTACAGTTGAAGTGCCAGCGGCCACTTTTATTAACCGCAAAGAAGCTGAGCTAAAGAAAATTGGCGCTCAAGCCAAAATTGAGGGCTTCCGCCCAGGCAAAGCGCCAATGGCTGTTTTGAAAAAACGCTATGGCAACAACGCGACTGCTGACGTATTGGACAAAATTGTGCAAGAATCTTTGAACCTAGCTATCACTGAAAACAAATTGCGCCCAGCAACTGAGCCAAAAATTGTAGGTGTTGAAACATTTGAAGAAGGCAAAGACCTTAAATATGGCTTCACACTAGAAGTTCTTCCTGAAGTTCC
>JALZVI010000231.1 GCA_023301015.1 Rickettsiales bacterium
CGACGCTCTTCCGATCTGATAGATTCCAGTTGCTTCAACTGTAACACAAACTGCTAATTCTGCAATTCGTTTTTTCTCTATCCATTTCATAAATGCTAAAAATCCAGCTGAAGTATTTTTAAAGGTCCTACTTCCCTTGATGAGCTTTTTACCATTTGAATCTAAATAGAAAAAGCACCTCCTTATTTAGGAGGTGCCTTCACACTATTCTTTGTTTTGATCGGATTCAATTAGGCTGCGTGATCGGCAAACCAACTCTCAATCTCAGTTTCCCAAGATTGATCATGAATAAGCCTCCTCAGCTGAAGCTGCTCTTCAAGAATTTCAGCCTTGGTGAGTTGAGAAATCACCTCCCAATCTTGTCCCAATATGTAGGTCGCATTGTTGGGATGAATACTTTCGAGAATCGTAAATCCTCGATTAGGGAAACAGAGCGCAAAATATCCATGGAACCCTCCCAGTCCCATGACCACTTGATCAGGACCGTGATCGTGAAGACTCTTGAGACTTCGCTTAGCACGATGTTTGGCAGGGGATGACTTAAGCGTGTCGATTACCTCTTCAATCTTCGGCCTTACAGTATCCCACTCATGCTCACCAGGAGGCAGAAAGTGCCAATTAACTCTCCGAGTGACGGTGAGTGGTGTCTGCAATTCTCCAGACTCTGCGATCCACGCGAATTCGAAGATTTCTAGCATCAGGTTTGCAGCAGTTACCCATCTCTCATCATCAGACGTCGAAATGAAATCGGTAGCATAGAACTGCTGACCCTCTTCATTGGCGATCAGACTGATTTCAATTCCTTCTGCAGGAAGCTGAGTTCTGGGATAGCGTAATCCAGTACGAATCACATAATTCTCGACCCATTCTGTCTCTCCACGACCACAGAACTGGTAACGGCCCCACAGAGCTAACCACGAATGTGGTTCTTTAGGTTGGTCCCGGTGCACAATCACCCGGCCCTTCAAATTTCGTCGGGTTGCTACGCCGTGAGCAGCCGGGATCATTCGATCTCCAACCTCTTTGAGCGCAGAAAGGTGATATTCTTTCACCCCGTCGCTCTCACGATCGACGGGCACGATGAGTCGCGTTTTTGCGACTCCTTGCTTGGCGATATTGGAAGGAATCTTCCTCACGCGTTTTCTTGTTAATAACTGCATACCAGTAATTTTTGATTTGAAACCAAAGACCTTACTTGACCGCAGTTACTCGAAATTCTAGAAGCAGTTCGTCCAAAAACTCTAGTTCCGATCCCCGCGCAAGTGGTCTGAGGAATCCCGTTTTTAAAGCTCTCTTTGAAACGATGTCTCACCATCGCTCTCTGAGAGCTTCTTTTTTATCTGCCCATTTTGTTCTCTTGTCTACATTTAAAAAATCTTTTTCCTATTTTTTACCCAGTTCCCAAAATGTAATTTTTATTTCTTTTTATGAATGATTTCTAAGCTAGGTTCCGTTTAACCCAATGAGGATCGCAGGTCGGGATAAAATAACCAAGTTCATGCGAAGGCATGCTCGCTCTCGATCCTCCCTAACATCTTGGTTGGCAACCGCAGAGGAAGCCCAATGGAAAAACCCGCAGGACATCAAGGAGCGCTTTGGCTCTGCCGATTTCCTTTCTGAAAACCGCGTCATTTTCAACATAAGTGGAAACAACTACCGCCTGGTGGTCCTCGTTCGCTACGTTGAAGGGCAGCTTCTCATCGTCAAAATCGGGACCCATGCCGAGTACGACAAATGGAAGCTAGACTAAAAATGAAACACAGACTGCCATGAAACTCATCAAGACCGCCAATGATCACGCTGCTGCGCTCGAAGCACTCGAAGCGCTCATGATCTCGAACCCATCTCCGGGGAGTGACGGCTCGGAGAAGATCGAACTTTTAGGCTTCCTCATTGAAACCTATGAAAAAGAACAACACCGTATTCCACTCCCTCATCCAGTGGATGCGATTCGCTTTGCCATGGAGCAACAAGAGCTCAAACAAGCTGATCTCATTCCCTTTATCGGATCTAAAAGCCGCGTTTCTGAAATTTTGTCCGGAAAACGTGACCTAACTCTCAACATGGTTCGCGAGCTTCACAAAGGCTTGGACATACCGCTTAAGTCTCTGGTTCATGATTCAGACTTTGAATTACCAGAACGGATCGAAGTCGAAGATTACCCAGTGAAGGCAATGTTCGATGCTGGCTACTTCGCATCGGTTACTGACCTCAAGTGGCCCGAGATTAAGGATCGCTTGGAAAGCTTACTCCACGAATTTTTCTGCGGTCGTCAAAACGATCCCATTGGGGCTTTAAATCGTCAGACGACTTCCACAAAAAATCGTGTCGATGAGAAGGCAGTTCATGCATGGCGCTGTCGCGTCTTAGACAAAGCATCTGAATGCAAACTAGGAACCTATGATCCGCTGGCGATCAATACCCAACTGGTGAAGCAACTTACCGCACTCAGCGCGATGTCAATGGGACCCCTTCTTGTTCGGGATCGCCTTCAAGAAGTTGGAATCGCTTTGGTAATCGAGGAGCGTCTCCCGAAGACACTTCTAGATGGGGCTGCAATGATGCACCCAAAGGGCTTCCCAGTAATTGCTCTCACCCTCCGGTATAACCGCTTGGATAATTTTTGGTTTACTCTCTTCCATGAACTCGGACACGTGATGAACGATCTCCAAGAGATGCCTCATGGCTTTATCGATTCTGACATCGATTCTCAATCAACTACTGCTAAAGAGAAAGCGGCTGATAAATTCGCATTGGAAAGCTTCATCTCCCCCGAGCAATGGGAGGGCTTAAAGCACCTGTCAAAGGCTGATGAGATCAGAGCCGCAGCGGCTCAGCTTGCAATTTCTCCAGCAATCTTGGCAGGGCGCCTACGCAGAGAAGCCCGTGATTATCGGAAGCACCGGACCCTGATTGGCCAAGGCGAAGTTAGAGTTCTTTTTGAACTTTTCTAAAGATAGTTTCAACGATTTGGTTTCCGCTTGGCTTACGGGCCTTCAGCCAGAGGTCGGCAAACTACCTCAACCACAGAAAGCAAGCATGCCTTCGACAACCGCAACAACCAAAGAAGATCTCCAAAAGATCACCGTAGAGGTTCCCAAATCCCTTCTCACCGCTGCCCAAGGGCAAACCGGAAAGGGATCACGCAAACTGTCACCGCCGGACTCAAGACGCTCCGTGCAGAGAAAGCTTACCAAGCTTTACTCGGGATGAAGGGGAAACTGGATCTCGATCTCAAACTCGACGAGCTCCGCGAAGATCGGGTGTCAGAATGATCGCCACCTTTAGCCTCTATCATGAGATCCCGCTCATTGCCCGAAATAGCGATTACCGCCATTTCAGCGATCACTTCGGGCTCGTCATCCATTCCAGCATCGCCAAGTAAAACCCTCCACTGGGCCGCTGCCGACATTCCCGTAGCAGAGGCTCTTAGCCTCTGACACAAACGAGCCTGATGCTCATCAGCAGCACCTCGGCTTTTTTTCAATAAATTGGGAACTTTTCCCGCCCCTACCGGTAATACCTCATGACAAGGGGCTTCTTGTCATCTCCTCCCATCACCATCAGCGGTGATCACCACGTCAATGACTGAAGACGAACAACTCAAAAAGATCGAATCCAGCCTTCGCGGGGATCTTTCGGCTTTTGATGAACTCGTGCGCCACTTTCAGGACAGCGTGCTCCGCTTCGCTTGGAACTTTCTCGGCGATCAGGACGCCGCCCTAGACATCGCCCAAGAAACCTTCATCGCCGCTCATCAACAGCTCCCCAGCTATGACCACCACCGCGCCGCCTTCCCCACTTGGCTTCTCGCAATCGCCCGAAACCTCGCCCTGAAATCCCGCCGCCGGAAGCGCCCCGTCACGATGGCTGAACTCCCCGAGCAAATTGACCCCGCCACTTCTGCCGGAGAACAAGCTCACTGGAAAGACAGCTTCGCCAAACTCAATCAAGCCCTCGAATCCCTCCCAGAATCTTGGCAACGCGCCTTCATCCTCACCGAGATTCAATCCCTCAGCTACCAAGAAGCATCTCAAATCGAAGCCATCCCCATCGGCACCATCCGCTCCCGGGTTCACCGAATCCGCACCCACCTCCGTAAAACCCTCAACCTCCAAGAACTCCTATGAACGATCCACAAGAGAAACTCGATCAATGGCTCGCTTACCGCCGCGAAAAAACCGCGAACCTCGACATCCGTCAAGCCGTGCAGCGGGAGCTCGTAGGCTCTCCCTTTCCAACAAATCACCCGACTCAAGATTCCCAATCTATCCGATTTCCCCTCCTTCGTATCGCCGCCAGCACTCTGATTCGCTTAGGCGCATTCGTCGGGTTGTTTATCGCCAGCACTTAATCCATTCCAAACATGAACTCTCCTTCCATCAAAAAGCGCGACCTCAAAACTGCCCGAAAACTCACCTGCTACTTGCCAGGTCTCGGCCACCTCTATTGTGGTGACTTCACCAAGGCCATCCTTCTCATGTTCGGGTCAATCATCACTACGGCACTCTGCATCATCGCTTGGGCTCTTGATCCTCCTCGCACCATCTACTACCTAGTCCTCTTACTGGGCATCCATTTCATCAGTAGCATTTGGTCTTATCTCGATATTAAAAAAGTCACTCTCCAGACTCGTGAGGACTATCGCCTCAAGGACTATAACAAGCCTTGGATTTACGGCTTCTTCTTTTTGACCTACGCCCTCTGTATCGTTCCAATCGCCGTTTTTTCCATCAAGACCTTTGTCAGTAATCCTTTCTCCATGGCAGGTGATTATGCCTCCCCAACCATTGCACAAGATGACCTCGTTTTAGCCTCGAAAATCGCGTATCGCACAGAATCACCACAGACTGGC
>JALZVI010000232.1 GCA_023301015.1 Rickettsiales bacterium
TGGTGACATATGCTTCGGATTGGAGCGAGTATCACCATGCCGATGGCGGCTGGTTTAATATGGATCCGCTCTGGGCTTCGCCGAATATTGACGTGATTGGGATCGATGCATATTTCCCGCTCACAAACGAGCCGCAGAGTGATTATGACAAGCAAAAAATTGTGGATGGCTGGACGAGTGGGGAGGGGTATGAGTTTTATTATGCCGACGAGGCACGGACTGTTGAAGCGCCTCTTAGCCCTGAATTTGCGTGGAAGAATTTGGAGCATTGGTGGAATAATTCGCATGTTAATCCTGATGCCAGCACAACTGCTTGGGTGCCGCAATCGAAGAAAATTTGGTTTACGGAATATGGATTCCCAAGTGTGGATGGCGCGGCGAATCAGCCAAATGTTTTTTATGATCCTGCGAGTTCTGAAAATAGCTTTCCGCGTTTTTCTCGTGGTCGAGTTGACTTCCGCGCGCAACGTGTGGCGCTTGAGGGCACGCTCGATGTTTGGGAAAATGACGCGATGGTTGAGGAGATGTTCGCATGGAGCTGGGACGCACGGCCATACCCGTATTATCCCGATTTACGCGATGTTTGGTCAGACGGAAATTTGTGGCTTTATGGACATTGGATGAACGGAAAATTAGGCCTGTCACAGCTTTCCGCAATCGTGCAGGAGATTTGCGTTGAGGCGAATATGGATGCGGACGATGTGGATGTTTCACGCCTCACGGATTTGGTAGATGGCTATATTGTCAGCAAAGTTTCGCCAGCGCGTCAGGCATTGGAGCAGCTGCAAAATGCGTTCTTTTTTGATGCGGTTGAAAGTGATGGAAAGCTATATTTTGTGCCGCGCGGAAATGAAACAATTGTGAGTATTGAGCGCGATAAGATCATTCCCGCAAAAGGTTCAGGCAAAGTTGTGGAGGTGAAGCGTAAGCAAGAGGTTGAGCTGCCGAAGAAGGTGGATGTTTCATTCATCAATCGTATTTTGGATTATCAAACTGGCAACCAACATGCGCAGCGTGCGGTGACGGATTCACAGCAAAAGCTGGATGTTAGCTTGCCGCTGGTCCTGAATGAATGGCAGGCGCGCAAAGTGGCGGAAGTTTCGCTCTATAACGCATGGGTGAGCCGCAATGCGGTGGAATTTGGGCTGCCGCTGGAATATGCATATTTGGAGCCAAATGACGTGGTGGAAATTGCGCTTGATGGCGGTAATTATGAGCTGCGTTTGACGGATGTTGCGCAGGGGGTGAACGGCGAAATTAGGGTGAAGGCAGTGACGGAAAATGTGGCGAGCTATGATTTTTATGCCGATCCGCAGAATTCTGGAATTACGGACACGACCGATAATCAACTTGCTCAGCTACGCTTTGAGATTCTGGATATTCCTGCTTTGCCAAACGATGCGACAGATGTTGGCGTGGTGCGTCTTGCAACTACGCTGACGGGTGGCGATTGGCTGGGCGCGGGCATCTATCGTTCCGACGATATGGGCGAGAATTATGCGCGGATTGCTGGCACGGAGAATGAGGCGGTGCAGGGCAGTTGCGTGGATGCGCTCGCCGATTTTGCGGGCGGTAATTTGTTCGATGATGTGTCGCGAGTTCGCATAATTATGCTTGAGGGCGAGCTGGAATCGCGCTCAAAATTGGCGGTGTTGAACGGAGCAAATGCGGCGCTGATTGGTAACGAAATTGTGCAGTTTAAGAATGCGGAATTGGTGGCTGAGAATGAATATGAACTCAGCGGTTTCTTGCGTGGTCGCCTTGGGACGGAGGGTGAAATTGCTGGCCATGCGGCGGGTGATGAGTTCATTCTGCTTGATGAGCGTCTGCAAAAACTTGATATGCCAGATTCTCTAATCGGCCTGCCGCGCAAGTTTAAGGCCGCGCATGTGGGCGAGTTGGTGGCGGATGTTGCGGCTTATAACTTCACATATTCAGGCAAAAATCTTCAGCCATATGCACCCGTGCATTTGCAAGCTGAGCGTGACGGCGTTGGCAATCTGGCGCTCTCATGGGTGCGCCGAGCACGGGTGAATGCGCAGTGGCGTGACGGTGTGGACGTGCCGCTGGACGAGCTGACTGAGCTTTATGAGGTTGAGATTTTGGACGGCTTGGATGTGGTGCGCGTGATTGAATCTGGGACGGCCAGCGCGGCATATTCAGAGGCTAAGCAAGTTGCTGACTTTGGTTCTGTGCAGGCTTCTGTGAGTGTGAGGGTGCATCAAATGTCTGCGAAAATTGGCAGGGGTGTAGCTGCTTCGGCGGTGCTTTAGAGTATGTATTGGATGTAATTTAATTAAAACGAGGATGGGAAAATGACGACAACAAATAATTTAGGAATCACGCTTGTGGAGCAATCTCAGGCGCAGAAGGAAGTGACGGTGAATGAGGCAATATCATCGCTGGAGGCTTTGCAAAATCGTGGTGTTGAGGCTTTGAATCTCGCCACTCCGCCCGCCAGTCCGTTAGCGGGCGATGCATATATTGTGGCTAATGGCGGTGCGGATGACTGGGCAGGGCATGACGGGAAAATTGCGTATTTCAACAGCTCTTGGAAGTTTATTTCTCCAAATGAGGGAATGCTGGCTTGGGTGAATGCGGAGGATGTCCTCTATTATTATGACGGTTCTGCGTGGTTGAAATATTCGGATAATTTGCAGAACATCGCCAAACTGGGCGTGAATGCCAGCGCGGATGCTACGAATAAGTTTGCGGTGAATTCTGAGGCGGTTTTGTTTAATAATAACGGCGCAAATGTGCAGGTGAAATTGAACAAAAATGGCAGTGGAGATTCGGCGAGTTTTCTGTTTCAAAATGCATTTTCGGGAAGGGCAGAGATTGGCTTGACTGGCGATGACAACTTTCATTTCAAAACCTCTCCCGATGGCTCAAGCTTCACAGAGGCGTTGGTGCTGGACAAAGATGATGGCGCGATGACAATTGCTGGCGGAGCGCAAATGCTTAGTGGGAGCGGGACTCCAGAGGGCGTGAGAGCTGCGCCGCAAGGTTCTATATTCTTGCGAACTGATGGCGGGGCTGGAACTGCATTATATGTGAAAGAGTCTGGCGCGGGCGCTGCTGGCTGGGTTGGGAAGTAAGAGTTAGGTTGTGTAACTATGGCTTATACAACCTGTGGTAAGCAAGTTGTTAATTCTTGTTAGTAAGTAGGGTGCTATAATATATACTCAACTTACAATGGGGCGATTATGATATTAGCTTTTTATTTTCTTGCAGACTTTGATTCTTATCTGCGCTTGGCGAGCAATCCAAAGGCTTCTTATTTAGAGTAGGTTGCCCTGTCTAGCTCCGGTAATCCGCATTGATTTCTATGTATCCGTGAGTTAAATCGCACGTCCAGAATTTTGCGTTTCCTGCGCCCATGCCGACGCTCACAGAGATTTTAATGTCCTCTCCTTGCATGTGCGGCTGGAGGTCGTCTTCGACATAGTCTGGGTTTACTGCTCCATTCTCTGCAACTAACAATCCTCCGATTTTTATTCTAATATCAGATTGTTTTACAATCACGTCAGCCTTGCCGATTGCGCCAACAATTCTGCCCCAATTGGCATCTTCGCCAGCAATTGCGGTTTTTACGAGAGGGGAGTTGCCGATGGATTTTGCGATTTCGCGGAGGTCGTCTGACTTTGCGCCGAAGGTTATGATGCCGGAGAATGAGATTGTGAAGCCTATGTCGAGTGCCCTCCTCGCGAGGTCGGCGCCGGATGAGAAGCAATGCATGACGCCTTTGAGTTTGCCGCCGTTAGAGTGGGCTTCGAGGATTTCGGCGACGTCGTTATCGGCGTCGCGGGCGTGGATGATGACGGGCAGGTTTGTTTCGAGGCAGGCTTCGAGGTGTTTTTCGAAGCTGGCTTTTTGCTCGGCGCGCGGGGAATTGTCGTAGAAGTAATCGAGGCCGGTTTCCCCTATTCCGATGACTTTGGGGTGGGCGGTGAGTGCGATGAGTTGCTCGCGGGTGATGGCTTTTTCGGCGGCTACGCCAGCGTCGTGCGGGTGGGTTCCGATGGTGCACCAGACGTTATCGTGCGCGGCGGCGATGCTTGTGAGCTGCTCGGCCTCTTTCGCGATTTCGCAGCATATGGTGACGAGGCCGTCGGTTTGATCGGCTTTGGCGGCGGCGATGATGTCATCTGGCGCGCCGAGTTCGGTGATGCGTTCGTGGTTGAGGTGGCAGTGTGAGTCGATCCACATG
>JALZVI010000233.1 GCA_023301015.1 Rickettsiales bacterium
TAGGTTTTAATTTCTCCCCGCTGGCGGCCTTTGGCCTTGCAGACTGAGAACGCTCAAGGCTGAGTTTTTAATTTCTCCCCGCTGGCGGCCTTTGGCCTTGCAGGCTGAGAACGCTCAAGGCTGCTTCCTTAATCCGTCATTGCGGGCTTTTCCTTCCCCTAATGCGCCTCAATCTCAACGCCATCATGCGCCGCGCCATGCCCATGTCCATGCCCATCATCAACCGCGCCGATCATGAACGCTGTAATCACTCCCGCAATCACCGCCGCAAAGCTAAACCGTAGCGGCTCTTTCTCTGTATGTGGAATCAGATGCGAAGCACCGACATAAATCAAGCTCCCTCCAGAAAGCGCGAGCAAAATTGCGAGTGGCGCGCCTTCCATTTCGTGCACGAACGGGTATGAAATTAGCATGCCCAGCGGTGTGGTGAGTGCGGCCGTGAAAATTGCAATCCAAAACGCCTTTTTCTGATCCATTTTTGCCGAACGCAGCAATGTATAAATCACCGCGCCTTCCGCAAATTCGTGCAGCACCAGCCCCACACTTGCGAGCAATCCTGTGTAGATGCTGTGAGTGAAGGTGATGGAATATACCACGCCGTCAATGAATGAATGCAGCCCAATGCCGATCACCGACAAAATTCCTAGCCGCGCATCAAACTCATGATCGTGGCTGTGAGAGTGGCACTCATCAGCAGGATGTTCATGCTCGTGGCATACATAAGTGCTCAGCAATCGGTTGATGAGATACATCGAAAAATAGCCAACAGCGATATAAATCGCCGCGCCTGAATAGATTTCCAACGCTTCAGGGATCACATGCACAAACGCGGCTGTGAGCAAAATTCCCGCTGCAAAAGATGTGAAATAGTCAATCTTGTTATTGCGAAATGCTGGCGTGAAGCGCACGATTAAAATGCCGAATGTCGCCACAGAAGCTGCGACTATACTCATTGCGAATGATGTTGAAAATTGTGCGTAATCTGGCATTGTTGAACCCATGGAAAATTTCGTGCTCATATATATAACCTTTCCCATCCCCGAGCAAGCAAAGAAAGTTGGGCGCATTTTGGTGGAAGAAAAGCTGGCCGCCTGCGCCAACATCATGCCCGCCCACACCTCGATCTATGAATGGGAAGGGGAAATTGCTGAAGAGCAGGAAGTTGCAATGCTGCTAAAAACCCGCGCGACCAATTTTGCTGCCATAGAGGCGAGGGTGGTTGAACTGCACGAATATGACACGCCATGCATCATTCAACTCGATATTTCCGCCGCAAATGCAGGTTTTTTGGCTTGGATTGATAATTCCGTGAAATAACACTTGACGCGGGCGCGTGGAAATACTATTTAAACAGCCCAATCTTGGTGTGATCCCATAGCTCAGCTGGTAGAGCAACTGACTTTTAATCAGTAGGTCTCAGGTTCGAATCCTGATGGGATCACCATTTTCTTCCCCTGAAATTATTGTACATGAAGAAATAAAAACCGCCATGCATACTAATCCCCCTCCCAAAACTTGCATAATTGCTGAATTGATATAGTTTGCGCTACAAATATATCATCAGGAAATTTTATGAAATCAGGACTTAAGGCGCTACTAGTTAACCCTAGAACCGAAATTCTATCAGGCCTCACAGTTGCTCTCGCACTTGTGCCCGAAGCTGTGGCGTTTGCCTTCATCGCAGGCGTTCAGCCGCTTGTAGGGCTTTATGCCGCCTTTATGGTTGGTCTTATCACCGCAATTTTTGGTGGTCGCCCGGGGATGATTTCTGGTGCAACAGGCGCTCTTGCTGTGGTGATGGTCTCACTTGTCGCGCAACATGGCGTTGAATACCTATTCGCAACAGTTGTGCTGATGGGGATTTTGCAGTTCATCGCAGGTGCAGCCCGCCTCGGGAAATTTATCCGCATGGTGCCTCATCCAGTTATGCTCGGCTTCGTCAACGGCCTAGCAATCGTAATTTTCCTCGCGCAGCTTGGGCAGTTTAAAGAGGTGGATGAGCTCGGGCAAACAGTCTGGATGTCCGACGCAGCCATCACCATGATGCTAATCGTCATCGCCATCACCATGGCTGTGATATATATTCTCCCAAGATTCACCAGCAAATTCCCTGCACCACTCGCAGGAATCGGTCTTGCCACAGCGGTGGTTATCTTCCTCGGGCTAGACACAAAAACCGTGGGCGACTTGGCCAGCATCGCAGGCGGCCTTCCAGAGTTCCACATCCCAACTGTGCCATTTAATTTGGAAACACTCTACATCATCTTTCCATACGCAATCGTGCTCGCCGCAATTGGCCTAATCGAATCACTCCTAACCCTCACACTCATCGACGAGATGACAGAAACACGCGGACGCAACAGCCGCGAATGTATGGCGCAGGGCGCTGCAAACATCGCCACAGGATTCTTCGGCGGAATGGGTGGTTGCGCAATGATCGGACAATCGATGATAAACATCAAATCTGGCGGACGCGGACGCTTGGCAGGAATTGCCGCCGCACTATTCCTCCTCAGCTTCATTCTTGTCGCCTCCGACTGGATCGAGAAAATCCCCGTCGCCGCACTTATCGGTGTGATGTTCATGGTTGTTATCGGCACATTCGAGTGGTCGAGTTTGCGCATTATGCACAAAATCCCAAAGACAGACGCGTTCGTAATCATCCTAGTTTCCGCCGTTACTGTGATGACAGATTTGGCAATGGCAGTTGTGGTTGGCGTGATCGTCTCCGCCCTAGTATTCGCATGGGAATGCGCGCGCTCCATCCATGTGTTTGTGAAATATGAGAGCAAGAAAAAGAAAGTGTATGTGCTGCACGGCCAGCTTTTCTTCGCCTCAATCAGCAAATTCAAACGCTTGTTTGACCCAAAAGCAGACCCTGCAGATGTGGTGATCGACTTCCAACATTCACGTGTATGGGATCATTCCGCGCTAGAAGCAATCGACGCTTTGGCAGAACGCTACAGCAAAAACGGCACAAATCTTCACTTGCTCCACCTAAGTTCTGACTGCAAAGATTTGCTCGACAAAGCTGGGAAATGGATGGAAGAAGACAAGGATGGCGATCCGCATTACCGCGTGGTTGTGGACTATAACGATCATCCGCCAAAGGTTGACCCAGTTGCTTAAGCGGCCTATGCTGGTGGCATGAAAAACCCGCTTCAAGTTCTGCAAGATACATACGGTTATGACGCATTCCGTGGCAAGCAGGCTGAGATTGTGGAGCATGTGGTGTCAGGCAAAAACGCGTTTGTTCTCATGCCCACAGGTAGCGGGAAATCTCTTTGCTACCAAATTCCGTCCCTATGCCTAGACGGCGTCGGCATCATCATCTCCCCACTAATCGCGCTGATGCAAGACCAAATTGTGGCGCTTGAACAGCTCGGAATTTCCGCAGGCGCAATCAACTCATCCATGAGTTATGACGAGGTGGATGAAACAAAACGCAAACTCCGCGCTGGTGAGCTAGACATGCTCTATGTCGCGCCCGAGCGACTCGTCCTCACCGATTTTCTCATCCTCCTAGGCGAGTGCAAAATCGCACTTTTCGCCATTGATGAAGCGCATTGTGTGTCGCAATGGGGGCATGATTTTCGCCCGGATTATCAAAAACTCTCCATCCTCGCCGAGCATTTTCCAACCATCCCCCGCATCGCACTCACCGCCACCGCTGACACCCCAACTCGCGCCGATATTGTGGAGCGCTTGCAGCTGGACAGCGGCCAAACTTTCATCGACGGATTCGACCGCCCCAACATTCACTACGCGATCGAACCGCGCAATAATGCCAAGCAGCAGGTGTTGAAATTTATTCAGGAAAAGCACAAAGATGACGCTGGTATAATCTATTGCATATCGCGCAAAAAAGTTGACGACATGGCCAAGTGGCTGAGCGATCAGGGGGCATACGCGCTGCCATATCACGCTGGCTTAACCCCCAAAGTTCGTGAGACTAACCAGTCAAGATTCCTGCGTGAAGATGGCGTGATTATGGTTGCCACAATCGCCTTCGGGATGGGAATCGACAAGCCAGATGTGCGTTTTGTCGCTCACATGAATATCCCCAAATCTATCGAGGCATATTATCAAGAAACGGGGAGAGCAGGGCGCGACGGATTGCCCTCAAACGCCTATATGCTCTATGGCATGGACGACGCGGCCATGCAGCAAAATTGGATAGAATCGGGCGACGCACCCGAGCTGCAAAAGCGCATTGAACGCCAAAAACTCAACTCACTCCTCGGCTTGTGCGAAGCCGCAATTTGCCGCCGCCAGATTTTGCTCGACTATTTCTCAGACAGCAGCGAGCCATGTGGTAATTGCGATGTGTGCAACAACCCGCCTGAAGTTTTTGACGGAAAAATCGCCGCCCAAAAAGCGATTTCCGCGGCCTACCGAACAGGGCAAAGATTTGGCGTTGGATATCTGGTTGATGTGCTGCTCGGCAAAGATGACGAGCGCATAAAGGGCTTTGGGCATGACAAGCAAAGCACGTTTGGGGTTGGCGCGGAGCTGTCGAAAGCGGAGTGGCAAAACATATTCCGTCAGCTGGTTTCGCAAGGTTTGCTTGAGGTGAATGTGGCGGAATATAACACCATAAAAATCAGCCAAAAAGGCGGTGATTTTCTGCGGGATAAAGATGCCGAAGTTTCCTTCCGTAAGATCTCTGCCAAAGCAAAGAGCGAGCGCGGCAGTGTGAAAAAGAAGGCAGCTGTGAAGAATTTGGAGATTGAAAGCGATGCGGATATGGAGCTATTTGAAGCACTGAAATCTGCCCGCCAAACAATTGCTAAGAAGAAAAACGTGCCTGCATATGTGATTTTCCACAACAAAACTCTGGCGGAAATGGCCAAGCAAAAGCCGCAGAATTTCGATGAGATGATGGAGATTGGCGGAATTGGTGAGGCGAAACTCAAGCGTTATGGCAAGCCATTCTTAGATGTGATTTTGAGTGCCTAGCTAGTTTTTTTTAGCACGCACCGCCACTTCATATGCCTTGTCCGCCCACTCCAACAATCGCTCTTGATCCTCAATAATGTCAGCAGGGACTTCCCAGTTTGAGATGGTGATGGTTTTTCCTTTTTTCTCATATGTGAACGGCTTGCTGCCCAAAGCCTCATAATCAGCGCGGTTGCTGTCATCGACCTTGAAATAGATTGTGCCTTCAAACGCGAGCGCGAAAGTATAGCCATTCTTGCTAAGCGCCGAGCCGCCGAACAAGCGTTTGCGCACCACATCACCCATAGGTTCAAGCTGCTCGAGGATGTAATCTAGGAATCCGCTATCCGACATCTGCGATTTTCTTGCGCACCACTCCATGAACTCTGAATTCACTGTCATCTAAAATAGGTATAGGATCAAAATCTGGGTTTTCAGGCATCAAATGCATTTGTCCATTATGCTTTTGCAAGCGCTTTACGGTGAAGTCGCCATCGATTGAGGCAACCACAATCTCGCCTTCGCGGGCTTGCGCGGTGGAATCAACAATTAGCATATCGCCAGAATGGATGTTGGCATTTATCATTGAGTCGCCATTGGCAACCACGGTGAAGCTTTCGCCATCAGCGCCTAAAATTTCCATTACGTCTTTTTTCTCTGCCATCTCGTCGCCAATCGCGGTCATCGCGCCAGCTTGTACGAACATGTCGAAGACGTTGAGGCAATAGCCCTGCGACTCTAGCAAGCTCTTCACCTCTGTTTTGCGGCTAACTGGCACACGCATCATCTGCGTTGGCTCGCCTTTCCATTTTCCTGTGCCTGCGGGACGTCCAGCTCCTAGCCTTCTGCCACCATGTGATTTATCAATTTGTGTCATGTTGATAAATGTATACGATAATTTGCGTGCATGCAACAATTTTGACAAATGTATACAATATTCATGTAAGAATTTATGCGCTGCGATGTGTTAATATGAGGGTGCGAGTCCTAAGAGGGCTTATTTCAAGCGCTTCTTGATGCGGCCTTTGGTCAAATCATATGGTGTCATTTCTACAACAACAGTGTCGCCTAGAAGTACCTTAATGTGGTTTTTGCGCATTTTCCCTGAGATATGGCAAAGAACAACATGTCCATTTTCCAGCACAACGCGGAAGGTTGAACTTGGCAGGACTTCCTGCACTTTTCCTTCAAATTCTATAATATCATCTTTAGCCATGTGGGGTGTATACAACAGGTCTTTTGATTATGCAAGCATTCACACTAGGCATGGATGTTTATTGTAATATTTAGACATTATTAATATTTTGGATGTTATAATTTCATCCATGAAAAAAGGATTTACATTAGTAGAATTATCAATTGTTTTGGTCATCATCGGTTTGCTAACAGGTGGCATCTTGGTTGGGCAAAGTCTGATTGAGTCAGCTCAAATGAGCAAGACCGTTAGAATGATAGGGCAGTTTGATTCTGCTTTGATTCTCTTCAAAGATAAGTATAAGAGCTTGCCGGGTGATTCTAAGTTTTTTGGTGGTGATGGTAACGGCGCTATAACACGAGTTCCACATACCGCTCCTTCACGCAGAGATAACAATGTTTTTCAGCATGAAATTGCTAATTTTTGGGGGGATCTTCTTCCAGACCAGTATGAAAATATACCAGAGGGTTCGATTGCTATTCCTGTGCCCAAACTTAATGCGCCAGAAGTTCCGATGGGAATTAAAAACACTGTTTTCGTTGTAGGCGCGACTGGCACTGGTGGCTTTGTCGCAGATTTGTCTAATATAAGGAATTTTTATGTGATGATGTCTCCTGATAATTTCAGAAGTGACAAGGTTTTTTCTAATGGCTCGAATAATGAAAGAGCATTCAAACCTATGCAGCTCTTAGCCTTAGATTCAAAGATTGATGATAGCCTAGCATCATCAGGCTTTGTTTCTGGAGGGAGTATCCCTCGTACAGGTATATTTACTGGCGAAATCTCCTCATGTAGCGAAGGCTTCGACTACAAGGTTGATAACGACTCATATAACTGCATGCCGATGATATTAATTGGCGGGACTACCTTCGGTAAGGCGATTAAATAACTAGATATTGCAGATTTTCCAATTTCGCATTATAACACTTGCATGAGCAATTCAGAATCTAATAATTTTCAAAATCTAATTTTAAGACTCCAGAAATTCTGGGCGGATAATGGCTGTGTGATTTTGCAGCCGCTTGATATGGAGGTTGGCGCGGGAACGTTTCATCCAG
>JALZVI010000234.1 GCA_023301015.1 Rickettsiales bacterium
CTTCCGATCTAGCATGAGCTGGGGGATGTAGGAAAAGTGTTTTGTCCGGTGGGTCTTTTTTCCCTTTCGGGTGAACCAGCTGATGACTTCGGCGTCACCTGACTCCACGAGATTGGTGATGGGAATGATGGAAGGGTCGTTCGACCAGCTCCAGACAACGAGGCGTTTCATAGGGTGGGTTGCTGAAGTTTAGGGAGTGGTTTTTTCCTTTGGAAAGTAAGGAGCAAAGAGGGGCTTAAGTGCCATGACACCCGCTCTAGAAAGGTGGTTGTCATCAGAGTAGAAGATTTCATTTCCCTCATGCACCTTGGTGTGTCCGTTCTCATGTGAGAGGATGGAGAGAGGGTCAAGGATGTGAACTCCGGGCTGAGCGAGGGAGTCGAGAATAGCATTTGCCTCAAGCTGGTGTGCCTGGTGCTCGGTGATGGTGACTCCGGTTTTGCTGGGGTCGTATCCGAAGCGCTGGGTCATCCAGAGCGAGGAAGGAGGGCTCCGGAACTGGAGAGGAGCTTGCTTCATGATGATGATCTCGATGTCTCGCTTGCGGAGTTCATCGATGGTGTGCGCGAGTGCTTCGCGGAAGACGACTTCTGAAGGGCGTCCCTCAGAGTCTCGGTCGCTCAGGGGATCTTGTCGGGAGTGCTTTCCCCGGTGAATGTATTTTGCCCAGCGGCTAATCATGATCACCCGGCGGATCTTATCTCGGTCGATGATCTCCAGAACGTGATCGTTGTGTGGGGCAAGTGAGGCGTCATTGGGGAGGAAGTTGACGCCCAGAATGGAGGGAGTGGATGAGCGACAGGCATAGTAGCCATTGGTGTTATTTTCCTCACACATTGCACGGAAAAGCGTCACCATGCCACGTCCGTGGCTATCGCCCCAGATGAGGAAGGGTTCTGGCTTTGCCTCCGAATCGGGGAGGAGAATAGGGAAGTCGGTGAAGGATTTTTTGAGATCCTTAGCATCGGAGATCTCCATGTTGACCTCAGCAAAACGTGCGGTCTCTCCTCTGAAGCGGGAGGGGAAGCCATCGGCTTTATAGATGATGGTGAAGCCTGCGATGAGAATGATCGTGGCCCAACCGAAGAAGCGGAAAAGCTGGGGTCGCTGGGCACCGATCTTTCTCTTTCTGAAGGGAGTCTCGACGAACATCCAAGTGAGAATGGCGAGGACGAAAGAGGCTGCCACGAGTGAGATTCTCAAGGCAGGACTCATTTCCTGAATCGAGAGGTGGCGCCCGTAGACGAGGAGGGGCCAGTGCCAGAGGTAGAGCGAGAAGGAGATCTTTCCGATGAAAACGACGGGAGCAAGACTCAGGAGACGGCCGATGGGAGAAGGGCCTCCTTGGTGGGCGTAGATCAGGAGAGCGGTGCCGAGGCAGGGCGGGACGGCGGCGAGTCCGGGGAATGGAGTGGTGAGATCATAAGCGAAGATCGACCAGAGGATGAGTGCAAGACCTAGAAGGGCCACGGCAGTTCGCGCTGCGCTGGAAGCCAAAGAACGGAGGGGTAGGATGGCGAGAAGTGATCCGATCGAGAGCTCCCAGGCTCGGGCTGGAAGAAGGTAGAAGGTCGCCATTTGAAAGTGAATGACGCCGTAAAGGCTCCAAATGAGTGAGAGGAGGGTGATGGCGATGAGAACCTTACGGGTGGTTCCTTCGCCTCGCTTTACCAGTGCGACGAGAAGGATGGGGAAGAGGAAGTAAAATTGTTCCTCCACGGCAAGCGACCACATGTGGAGGAGCGGCTCCAGATCAGAGGGGCCGGCAAAGTAGCCATCCTGTTGCCAGAAGTAGAAATTGGCCACCATCGTGAGCTGGGCAATTCCCGCCTTTCCGAGTGAGGCAAAGGTGTCCGGGAGGAGAGCCCAAGCGCCGAAGATGACCGATACAAAGGTGACGAGAAGAGCGGGTGGGAAGATCCTACGGATGCGTCGCTCCCAGAATCCGCGATAGGTGAATTCGCCCTTCGCTATTTCCCGAATGATGATGCTAGTGATGAGGTAGCCGGAGATGACGAAGAAAATATCGACTCCTACATAACCACCGGGAAAGCCGAGACCCGCGTGGAAAAGAATGACCGGAATGACGGCAAGGGCGCGGAGGCCATCGATATCAGGTCGATAGCGGAAGGAGTTTTTGAGGTGAGAAAAATCCTGATTCATATCGCTGCGGTGCTAGCCGAGGTGGTCGGTCGAGAGAGGAGTGCCGAAGGGAATGTCGCAAGAGGCCGTTTTTCCGAGAACGGAGGGAAGGTTTTTCGGAGCGAGTCCATCTCCGGGTCGGATGACGCGCACGTTTTCTGGGGTGAATTTTTCGCCCGCGGCGATGTCCCGTGAGGCGAAGAGGGAGCGGCGGAAGCGGAGGCTTTTTTCCTCGGCCTTGGTGAGGGAGTAGTCGGCTGATCCAATCGCTTTTTCGGTGATGCGAATGGCTTCAGCCATCGCCTTGAATTCGTGCGGCTCCATCGAGAAGGCGCTATCGGGTCCGGGTTCGCTGCGGGAGCGGCAGAAATGTTTCTCAATCACCTGTGCGCCGAGGGCGACTGCGGCGATAGGAACCGTGGCGCCCATGGTGTGGTCCGAAAGCCCGGTGCGCACGCCGAAGCGCTGGGCCATGTCGGCGATGCGAGCGAGGTTCGCTTCGTCGGCAGGAGCGGGATAGGAGCTGGTGCATTTGAGGAGAGTGATCTCGGGGCAGCCGCCCTCGCGGAGGACTTGGACTGATTCTTCGATTTCCTCGAGAGTGGACATGCCCGTGGACATGATGACCTTGCGGCCGGTGGAGGCGATTTTTTGCAGGAGAGGGTGATCGGTGAGCTCGAAGGAGGCCACTTTATGATAGGGCGGATTGAACTGCTCCAAGAAATCGACCGCGGTGGCATCAAAGGGTGAGGAAAAGCACTCGAGTCCGTGAGCTGCGGCTTCGTCGAAAATCGCCTGATGCCAGTCCCAAGGGGTGTGGGCCTGTGCGTAGAGATCGTAGAGTTTTTGTCCGTCCCAGAGGGTTCCTCCCTGCACGATGAAGGGCTCGGCATCGCAGTCGAGCGTCATCGTGTCAGCGGTGTAGGTCTGAATTTTGACGGCATCGGCTCCGGACTCAGCGGCGAGGCGGACGATTTCGAGCGCAGTGTCGAGCTGCCCGTTGTGGTTGGCAGAGATCTCGGCAATGAGGTAGCAGCGCGGCATGACAGAAGAATTAAGGAAGAAAGTGGAAGGACCAGTGGGTCGCGGTCTCGGTGGTGGAATCGAGCTGGAATCCGAGTCCCTCGAACAATGTTCGAGAGGCGATATTCTCAGGCTTGATGACGGCGAGATAGTGCTGGATTTGATGGCGGCGGGCAAGCTCGCTCATTCCGAGTTTGATCGCCTTTTCAGCGAAGCGCTTGCCACGGGCGACAGGACTGATCGCAATTCCGATTTCCCAACCTGAGTCGCGCTGCATGAAGCGCAGAGTGCCGCAGGGTGTTCCTGCAAGGTCCTCGATGACGAAAAGGTGGGCGATAGATGGATCAGTATTTCGTTTGAGCCAATCGCAGTGAGTCTCCCAAGAGATTTCAGCAGTAGAGAATCCGGCGGAGCGGACGCTTGATTCGTTCGCGAGCTGGAAGGTGAACTTAGCATCGTGATGAGGATCGACGGAACGGATCAGGCAGTGAGAACCATCAAGCACTGCGATGACGCGATCAGCGCCTCGTCCGTCGATGAGGGTCGAGGCGAGTTCAGGATCGGTGGAAAAGCTGGGGTTGTGGAGCCATTTGCGCAGGACATCGCTGCGGCTTTCTCCCCGTGGCCACCCGAGGCTAAGGGCGATTCTTTGACTCTTCAGCTCGGCGACGCTTTCTTTCTGATTATCAGCAATCGTGAGCACCGCTCCACGCAGTCGGTAATAGAGCCACTCCCAGCAGGAGCTACCTCCGGCGGAAATGATGGCGTCGGCCCAGAGGTATTCTGCGGGCATTTCTTTGACGTCCGTCCTCCACCCGATCGGGAAGGGAAATGAGTGAGCAAAGAGCTCCTCGCGGTAAGTATTACAAGGCCCCACGATGACGCGGACTTGCACTTCGGGTTCGATGACTTTTTTCAACTCCTTCAGTAGCCAGCCGGTGGCATTCAGCGGGTCAGATCCTCCGAGTGTGATGAGGAGCTTGCGGACTGGGCCAGAAGGAGCTTGGAAAGGGGGCTGATCGAGAAATTCCTCACGAAGAAGGGCGACGCGAGTGCCCGCCATCGTCGGTGGAATCAGTGAGGCTGTTTTTTCTGCACCTAGGTTTTGGTTGAGAAGTGCATCGCAGTGCCACTTCTCGCAATGACCGAAGTCATCGAGGCAGAGAACCTTCGAACCGATGGACTGGAGTGCTTGGTGGTAGCTTTCTTTAAATTGATAGCCATCGATGATCAGCCAATCGGGCGTCACTTCCTGGCAAACTTCCCTGGTGAGCTGGGCATCGGACGAATCTCCGGGAGTGGGAGTTGTGATCTTTTCTTCGGTGAAGCCTTCTTGAGTGAGTCGTTCACTGAGAAAATCGGAGCACAAAGCGGTTACGAAAATCGTGCGGCCTCCTCGGCGGCGGTTTGCCTGCGCGAGCGCGATCATGCGCATGATGTGCCCCGTGCCGATGGTGCTGGAAGCATCTGCCCGGATCACGATAGTTTGAGGGGAGATTGAGGAGGTTGCCATCGCTGCTCGAGAGCTTTACTCTGGGGAGAGAGCAAATGAAGAAAAATCAGCAGGAGTGGTGTGGGAAGTTCATTCTCGGGACGGTGCAATTCGGTCTCGATTATGGCGTGAGTAATCCTGCTGGGAAAATTTCTGCGGAGGAGGTGGCTCGTATTTTGAAGCTCGCTCGGGACTCTGGTGTCGGTGGCTTGGACACAGCTGCGGCATATGGCAGTAGTGAAGAAGTGATCGGGGATTGCTTGGGTCAGGAGGCAGCGGCCTTTGACATTATTTCAAAATTACCCAGTGGTCTGGTCGGGGACGCACTCATGGGGGCGCTCGATCAATCGCTTGAGCGGCTGCGGATCGAGCGGCTGGATGCTTATCTGGTGCATGCCCCAGCGGAGATGCTGAGGTCGGATGTGCAGGAGTTTTTAGAGCAGTCAAAAATGGCGGGCAAAGTGAAGAAAGTGGGGGTCTCGGTTTATCGGACGGAGGAGGTCGAGAAGCTGTGGGAGCAGGGGATTGATTTCGATATTCTACAAATTCCTTTCAGCGTCTTCGATCAGCGCTTCGCCGTGCTTTTTGATCAATTGAGAGCACGAAAGGTGGAGGTTCATGCCCGTTCGGTGTTTTTACAGGGCCTTCTTTTTATGAATCCTGATGAGTTGTCGGCGCATTTCGTGAGTGTGCGAGAATCGATCAGAGCACTCCACGAATTTGCCGAAGGCTCGGGTGTGTCGCTGTCATCGCTGCTCTTGAATTTCGCGATGGCACAGCAGGGCATCGACCAGGTCCTCGTAGGGGTGTCAGGGCTGAGGGATTTGCAGGAAAATTTGGAAGCCTTTGACGACTTGGAGAAAGTCGATAAGCTCCTGCCCAAGCTCGAAAGTCTTTCGATTACGGATGAAAATATCGTGCTACCCACAAACTGGATCTGAATATGTCTTTATTTAATCTGAGCGGAAAAATCGCAGTCATCACCGGCGGCTACGGCCATTTAGGAAAGGCGATGAGCCAAGGTCTTCTCGATGCGGGAGCAAAGGTCGCAGTGCTGGCGCGTTCCGAGGAGAAGTGCGCGAAAGTATTTCCCGACGCCGGTGAAGACCTTCGGTTTTTCGAATGCGATATTGCTTCGACAGATTCGGTGAAGGCCGCCTTTTCTAAGGTGGCGGAGAGCTGGGGAGGGATCGATATTTTGATTAACAACGCCTTTTATCTGAAAGGGCAGGCCCCTCTGGAGATCAGCGATGAAGAGTGGGCGGTGTCGATGGATGGTTGTCTCGGGAGTGTCTATCGCGGCATTCGAGAGGTTGTTCCTTATTTTGAAAAAAGGGAGGGCGGAAGAATCATCAATATCAGCTCGATGTATGGCATGGTCTCGCCTGATTTTGAGGTTTATGCGGATTCACCTGAGTTCCTGAATCCTCCGCATTATGGCGCGACCAAGGCGGGAGTGATTCAGCTGACGAAATACTTTGCCTGCTATTTGGGCGCGAAAAACATCCTTGTGAATTCCATCTCGCCTGGGCCTTTTCCAAGTCCTGAGGTTCAGAAAAAAGAGGTCTTCATTAAAGCTCTCAATCAACGGACTGCTCTGGGGAGGATCGGACGACCTGAGGAGCTTGCTGGTTCGTTGGTCTTTCTTTCTTCTGAGGCTTCGAGTTACATGACAGGGCAAAATCTGGTCGTCGATGGAGGGTGGACCGCATCATAAAAAGATGAAGATTGGTGCAATTATTCAAGCGCGGTGCGGTTCGGAGAGATTTCCCCGCAAAGTGCTGATGGGGCTCCCAATGTCCGGAGGACCAAGCGTCTTAGCTCATATTTTTCAACGGGTGGCTCTTTCGGCGGCCGTCGATTCCTGTGTTGTGGCGACGTCGATTGATCCTGCGAATGATGCCATTGAAGAAGCATTTCCGGGACAGGTTTTTCGTGGCGATGAAGAAGACGTTCTAAAACGAATGTATGAATGCGCAAAGAAGAACGGATTCGAGACCATTGTGCGGCTGACGGGAGACAATCCCTGCATCGATTTTTCTCATCTTGATGAAATGATTTCCAGCCACGTGGAGGAGAAGGCTGATTATACTGTCACCAGTGGATTGCCTCTGGGGATGAATGCGGAAGTGGTTTCTTTTGCGGCGCTTGAAGCGGCCCATCAGGAGGCAGAAGATCCTTATGAGAGAGAGCACGTGACCCCTTTTATCGCACGGAGACCGGAACGGTTTTTAATGCGACGGGTTGAGATGTTGGCTCCGAAGAATACGAAGGATTTACGGTTGACGATGGATTATCCCAGCGACTACGCCTTGCTCAATCTCTTGTTTGATCACTTTGATGAAAAGATGTTTTCGCTCGCTGAACTGAGCAAGTTTGTGGAGGAAAATCCTTGGATTGGCTCGATCAATCCGAATCATCAGAAAAGAGGTTATCCCTCGGAGAAGGAGGAATTCGAAGCGGCAATCTCGATGCTACGAAAAGCGGAACTCAATCGTGCCGCGGATCGGCTTAGCTCGTAGGGGCGAGGCGCTTGATTCCGGCAATGACGTGCTCAACGTCCTCATCAGTCATGAGAGGGTAGAGCGGAAAACTGAGAGCCTCGGCATAATAGGCTTCTGCATTGGGACATTTCCCTTCGGCGTAGCCATAAGTCTCGCGATAGAAGGGCTGAAGGTAAACTGGGATGTAGAGCACTTGAGAGCCGATCATTTCCTCGCGCAACGCGGCCATGATTTCCGTCCTCGTTTTACCAAGAGCAGGGAAGTCGATGAGGACGGTGTAGAGGTGCCAGGAAATGTGTGCTGCATCCTCGGGCCGCAGGAGTCCGGGAGTGCTGAGCCATGGAAGATCTGAAAGGGCGGCATTGTAGCGGGCTACGATCTCGCGACGTCGCTCGATAAAACCGGGAAGCTTCGTCAGCTGGCTGATCCCGAGTGCGCACTGGAGATCAGTGATGCGGAAGTTGTAGCCGAGTTGCTGCATCTCGTAATACCACGGTCCCTTTTCCGCGAGAGCGGGGGTCTCGCTGCCGAGTCCCTGCATCGTCTCCGCTTCACGGGTCATTCCGTGAGCTCGGAGGAGGCGAGCCTGTGCGGCGTAGTCGTCATTTTCAGTGAGAAGAATTCCGCCTTCTCCGGTGGTGAGGGTTTTGACGGGGTGGAAGCTGAAGGTTGTGATGTCTGCCCAAGGGTGTCCGCCTTGTCGGTAAAAGGTGCCATCCACTTCGAACCCGCCGCCGGTTCCGTGGCAAGCGTCCTCGATGACGATCGCGTCTCGCTCGTGGGCTAGCTTTGCGATAGCGGGCATGTCAGCCGATTGCCCGGCGTAGGCGACTGCGACGACAGCTTTGATGTCATCCGTCCACATTGCTTCAAGTGCCTTCGGGCAGAGAGTGTAAGTCTTCGGATCGATATCGCAGAAGTCAGGAGTGGCTTCCACGAAGGCGGCACAGTTTGCCGACGAGAGAAAGGTGTTTGGGCTTGTGACGACGCGGTCGCCTTTTCCAATCTCTGCCACCAGCATTGCGAGGTGGAGAGCGGCGGTGGCATTCGCGACGACGACGGCGTGCTTCGCTCCAACGAATTGGGCAAAGGCTTTCTCGAAGGCCTCAATCTGCGGTCCGCAGGTGAGAAAGTCAGACTGAAGCGCAGCGCAGACGGCATCGATATCATCTTGATCGATGCTCTGCTTGCCGTAGGGGATGAAGGAGCGCTCGGCCATGGCCTGTTATGCGGGAACGAAGTTCGGGTCGCAGTGCTTCACGATGAGTTCGCGCATCTGCTCGGGATCAAGCCAATCGGTGTTATCGCCGGAGGAGTAGCAGAAGTTATCGGGGACGCTCTTGGCTGAGTAGTGACTCTTGTAGCGCGCCATTGTGTCATCAAAGGTGTAGCCCATGAGGTTGGGCACGATGACGTAGTAGCGCTCGGCCTCGATGGTGTTTGGAGAGTCACTAGCAGTGATCATTTCCTCGTGGATCTTCTCGCCTGGGCGGATGCCGACGATTTCCTGCTTCGCGCTGGGAGCGATGGCGGTTGCGACATCGGTGATGCGGTAGGAAGGAATCTTGGGGACAAAGATCTCACCGCCGATGGCGCGCTCTGCGGCGTAGAAGACCATGTCGACTCCCTCATCGAGCGAGATATTAAAACGGGTCATTGAGGTGTCAGTGATAGGGAGCACACCGGAATCTCGCCTGTTCATGAAAAAGGGAATGACCGAGCCACGTGAGCCCATGACATTTCCGTAGCGGACGACCGAGAAGGTTAGGTCGCGTGCGCCGATCATGTTTGTTGCGGCGATGAAAAGTTTATCGGAGCAGAGCTTCGTTGCTCCGTAGAGATTTACGGGAGCGGCTGCTTTATCAGTGGAGAGGGCGACGACGCGCTTCACTCCGGCATCAAGCGCGGCTTCGATGAGGTTTTGAGCCCCCATGATGTTCGTTTTGATGCACTCAAAAGGATTGTATTCAGCTGTAGGAACCTGCTTCAGAGCAGCGGCGTGGATGATGGTGTCGATCCCTTCAAGCGCTCGCTGAAGACGGTCCTTATCACGCACATCTCCGATAAAATAGCGGAGCTGAGGAAACTCTTCCTGAGAGAAGGTCTGTGCCATTTCGAACTGTTTAAGCTCGTCGCGCGAGTAGATGACGATGCGCTCGACTTCGGGATGATCGTTGAGAATTCGGGAGACAAATCGTTTTCCGAAGGATCCGGTTCCGCCGGTGATGAGGATGGATTTCATAGGTTGATGAGACGAGGAGGCCACTGGAGGGACGCTATCGGAGAATTTCTCGATACTCAATGGCACATTTTGAGGGGGTGGCAAAACCGTTGCATTTAAAAATTGAGCCAATTAGCGTCCTTTTATCAATGGGTGAGAAAAAATTTGAGGAGCTTTCGTTGGCCGGATTCAGTGGCAAGGTGCGCTCGGATCTCGCTAAAGTCTTTTCGTCATCAAAGCTCGCCGATTTCTCCAAGGAGCTAACGAATCCCGACTTGCGAGTCCTCGCGGCAGGAAGGCATTGTATCATCGTGCTTCCGCTGGAGATCGATGGGAAAGCGGATTTCGCGGTGGTTAAGCAGTTCGGGAAGCAGGCCGGCTGGAAGGATCGCTACGATCAGGAACGTGGGTCAAAGGCGGCGCGCTCATTTGAAGCTGCCGAGTTTCTCATGCGGCACGGGGTCGGAACGCCGGAGCCGCTTGCTTATTTCGAGCGATGGGAGGGGAAGCAGCTAGTGGAAAGCTACTACCTTTCCCGCTATCTGGATTCGCTCACTAGTTTTAAGGATGAATTGATTTGTCTTTATGAAGAGCAGCCGGAGTGCGATCGGATTGTGAGCCTGCTTGACCATGTCGCTCGCTCGATGCGAAAAATGCACGATGCTGGCTTCTATCACCGCGATCTGGGGAACCAGAACATGGAGTTGCTTCCTGCTGAGAATGGAGAGTGGGGAGAGGTGCAATTTATTGATCTGAATCGTGGGAGAATTAAGGAGACGCTGACGCTCAAAGAACGTGCGGTTGATTTTTCAAGGATCACGCTACCGGGTGTGCTGCTGGCGATCCTGATGACGATCTATTGGGATGGAGATCCCCCGAGGAAGTTTAGAAAAAAGGTAAAGAAGCTCCGTCAGATTTTTTATCTAAGGCAGCAGAGCCATCGCTGGCGGCATCCCTTCCGGACGCCAAAGGTGGGGAATGGTCCGGCATATCCCGAGGTGCAGAACATCTGGATCTGGGACAAGCAGTCTGCTCAAGCGACGATCACGATGGACCGTAAGGAGCGGAAGAAGCATTACCCAAAAGGAAGGCACTCAAGCGTCTTTCGGGAGGTTCTTCGATCGGGAGGGGGTATTTGGAATGAATATCAAAGCTTGTTGCCACAGGCCTTTGATAATCCCGTAAAGATGGAGGGCTGTTTCGGGATGGCTTTGGAATCGACGGATCTTGATTTCAAAAAACAACAGGGGTTTCTGACCGGACTGGGAAAGATTCCCGTTCTTTTACGCTTTTGTCATCACGAAGGGGCTTCCCAATGGCGCGTGGGTATCGAGCAGGTCAAAGCGCTTCATGCGGCAGGGCATGAAGTGATGATCGCGATGGTGCAGGACCGGAATGCGGTGTTGGAACCGGAGTCATGGGCGGCCTTTTTAAATGAGGTCTTGATTGAAGTGGGAGAGCTGGTGCGGACGGTGGAACTTTGTCATGCGGTGAATCGCATAAAGTGGGGTGTCCACTCGCCAGCCGAGCAGCGGATTCTCTTAGAGCCCGTGACGGCGTTGCAGAAAAAGTTTCCTGCGATTTGTTTTACGGGACCCGCCTGTATCGATTTCGAGTATCACTATGTGCTCTCTGCTTTAGACGAGACGCCTGATGGACTGCACTATGGAGCTCTGTCTCATCATCTATATGTCGATCGACGTGGTGCTCCTGAGAATCGGCAAGGTGGATTCAGCACGCTGGAAAAGTGCGCTTTACTGCGTGCGATTTGCCGGAGTGTTCCTCAGTGCGATGATCGCTTGATCGTGTCTGAGGTGAATTGGCCTCTGAAAGGAACAGGGGTATGGTCGCCCGTTGCCGCTGGTTATATTCATCCGGGAGATCCCGAGCATCGGCTTAATGTCTCGGAGCTGGAGTATGGCCACTTTATGCTCCGCTATCTAGTGCTTTCAGTGTGTTCCGGATTTGTGGATCAGGTTTTCTGGTGGCGATTAGTTGCCCATGGTTTCGGTCTCATCGATGAATGTTCGGATAATGGCTGGAGGGAGCGACCGGGCTACCGAATGCTGGTTCAGTTTTTGAAACTGTTAGGCTCGGCAACGTTCGTCGAGAAGTTTGACACAGAGGACGACGTGTATGCACTGCGCTTTGAGACGAATCAGGAAAGCGTGGTGATGGCTTGGTGCAACGGCGGGACCTATCGCGGCGACCTTCCTTTTTCTCACTCTAAGATACTGGATGTCTATGGATCAGAAATCAGTGACTCGACTCTGGGCGAGGCACCTGTTTATCTTAGTTGCCCGATCAGATCAGCGATCTCCTAGGGTGTCTCTTTTAAGTGGTATTCAAAATAGGGAGCTAGATAGAGAGAGCCATGCAAATTGAGGTGTCCTCGATCCGAGTAGCAAGGAATCCCTTTTTGTAACCCGCCAGACAAGTGGTCTTCTGGATGCCATGAAGCTCCCCCGATTCAATGGACAAAGATCGCTCAGTTCTGAAAACTAGAATTGAGACCATGAAAAAGACGAGACCAACTTACACTGAGGAGTTCCGCAAAGGAGCCGTTGACCTGCTGAGAACCAGCGCAAAGCCCTTGGCGCAAGTCGCCCGCGAACTCGGTATTAGCACCGGCAGTCTTCGCGGCTGGAGGGACAAGATGCTCACTGAACGTAAAAGCCATCCAGCCGGAGAAAACGTGGATGCTTCGGAAGTAAATGCCGAGAACCTCTGGAAGGAAAATATTGAACTCCGCCGAGAGGTGGAACACCTCAAACGGCAACGCGAAATCCTAAAAAAAGCGGCCAGCATCCTAGCGCACGACCCGCAGCTAGGAATGCAATAATCGACACCATGCGGGAACAATATGACTACACTATTTGTGAACTCTGTGAGGCTTTTGAAGTATCCAAGAGCGGTTACTACGCCATGAAATCAGCAAACTTAAGTCAGCGCAATCAAGAGGAGATAGAGCTCGTGGAAGCCATAAAAACTATCCACTCACATCGCCACACGCGCAACTACGGTAGCCCACGAATGACTCATGAACTCCGCAGTAAAGGAGTCGCTTGCTC
>JALZVI010000235.1 GCA_023301015.1 Rickettsiales bacterium
CGCGCTGAGATTGAAAAGAAAGGCATAAAAATCGCCTCATCAACCAACCCACTTGCCATAAGAAAAAATGACGATGGTAGCCTTACGCTAACATGCAGCCATGAGCATGATTGGAATGTGGATCAGGTGATGCTAGCCACAGGGCGCGTCCCCTTGCTTGAGCATCTTGCCTTGGATAATACTGATGTAAAATTAGATGATCGTGGGCAGATTGAGGTAGATGAATGGCAGCAAACTTCAGTTGAAAGCATCTATGCAGTGGGCGATACCACCAACATCCATCACAACCTAACGCCAGTAGCAATCAATGAAGGCAGAGCTTTTGCTGACACGCATTTTGGCAATAAAAAACGCAATATCGATGACTTTATTGTACCAACCGCTGTTTTTTGCCAGCCACAAATTGGCACAGTCGGGTTAACCGAAGCGGAAGCATGCGAGAAATATGGCGATGTGAATATTTTCATGACCAGCTTTGGGCCGACCAAATATAGGCTATCAAAAACGATTGATGAGAAGATTTTGATGAAGCTAATTGTAGACGCCAAAAGCGACAAAGTAGTTGGCGCGCATATGATTGGCCCCGACGCTGGAGAAATCATCCAGATTCTCGGTGTTGCGCTGCGCAGCAATGCTACCAAACATGAATTTGACCGAACCGTTGGCGTGCATCCAACAATCTCCGAAGAGTTTGTCACCATGCGCGAAATAACTCGCAAAGGCTGTAGCGATCAGGGTGATGAATGAGCAATGAGTTCATAAATTTCATACAGCATAAAGACGGCTCGATTACGTTGCCTGTGAGCCTTGCTTGGACAATTGCAAATGCTCCTGACATTGAAAAAGCTCTAAAAAAGCTCTCCCTTTCCAAATCTAAAAAAATAACAATTGACGGCGAAAATCTTGAAGCCATCGACACCTCGGGCGCGTGGATGTTGGTATCATTTGTCCGCTCGCTAATGCAAGACGAAACTGAAATTGAGCTGACATCATTCAAAAAACCTCATGCGAAAATTATCGAAATTGTTGAGCATATTGAACATCCAGATTCAATAACTTGCGCATATTGCGGCCCAGTTACTGGTTTTTTCAAAAACTTGGGGGAGTCGACCTTTTCCATCACTAGAGGAATTAGCAGCCTAGTCGCTTTCTTCGGACAGCTCTGCGCGGCCTTTGGCAGTGTGCTAATAAGACCAGGTCGCCTGCGCTTCAAGAGCTTGGTTTATCACATTAATGAAGTTGGAATAAAGGCAGTGCCGATTGTGGCGCTCATGGCGTTTTTAATCAGCATCGTTCTCGGATATCAGGGCGCAACCCAGCTCGAACAGTTTGGCGCAACGATTTTCACAATTGACCTAGTGGCGATTTCAGTCTTACGTGAAATGGGCGTGCTTATCACCGCGATTATGGTGGCAGGGCGCAGCGGCAGTGCTTTTGCCGCGCAAATTGGCGTGATGCAGGTTAATGAAGAAGTGGATGCGATGCGAACAATTGGGCTTGATCCATTTGAAATGCTAGTGCTGCCACGTGTTTTAGCAATTCTGATTGTACTGCCAATGCTTACCTTAATCGCTGATGTTGTTGGTCTGTTTGGAACGCTCTTTGTTTCTTCTACCCTGCTGGACATCTCCGTATTGCAATTTTTGGAACGTCTGCAAGGCGCAGTTAACGTCAACACTTTCTTGGTGGGATTAGTCAAAGCACCCATATTCGCCATTCTGATCGGCATGGTGGGTTGCTCACAGGGTATGCAGGTGCGTGGCTCTGCGGCCGAAGTTGGTGCGCGCACAACCACAGCCGTGGTGCAATCTATCTTCCTCGTAATCTTGGCGGATGCGGTATTCTCAATTATATTCACAATGCTGGAGATATGATGGACGCAGTAATTGAAGTTAAAAACCTAGTAAATCAATTCGGCACTCATCGTGTGCATGACGGGCTAGATTTTTCATTATATTCTGGCGAAGTGGTGGGCATTGTTGGCGGCTCAGGCACGGGGAAATCTGTGTTGCTGCGCTCTATCATTGGCTTGCAAAAACCATATAGCGGCTCGGTGATGGTTAACGGCATAGACGTTACAAGCTTGAACAAAAAAGAAACGCTAAAAATGCAGCGCCTATGGGGTGTGTTATTTCAAAATGGCGCGTTATTTTCTTCGATGACGGTGCGCGACAATGTAGCGATGCCTATCAAAGAATTTATTGGAGTATCGGACAAACGCGCTAATGAGCTGGCAGAAATGAAAATCGAGTTAGTCGGGTTAGCACCAGAAGCACGGGATAAATATCCGTCCGAACTTTCTGGCGGGATGGTGAAGCGCGCTGCACTCGCACGTTCTTTGGCGCTTGACCCAAAAATATTATTTCTGGATGAACCCACCGCAGGTTTAGACCCTATATCCGCCGCAGCTTTTGACCAGTTGATAAAAGACTTGGCAAAGAATTTAGGGCTAGCTGTTGCGATGATTACCCATGATTTGGATAGTTTGTTTTCAATTTGTGATCGCATTGCGATTTTAGTCGATAAAAAAGTTAAAATAGACACACTAGACAACCATTTAAAAGACCAGCACCCATGGATTCGTGAATATTTCCACGGAGAACGGTCGCGTGCTGTATTAAAGGATTAGAGGGAGATAATTTATGGAACAGGATAAATATTATTTCAGGGTGGGTATATTCGTTGCCCTAATGATTGCAGCAGCTATCTTTGTATTAGGGTGGTTTTCGACCAATCGCCACAAGGAAAGCTATGCCGCTTACGCCATTTATTTTGAAGGCTCTGTCAATGGCTTAAGCCTTGGCGCGCCCATCAAGCTTAAGGGAATTGATATTGGAAATGTGCAAGAAATAAGTTTTGATTCTTATGAGAATGACTTAATCCGTGTGATTGTTGATATCATCGACAGCGCGCCGATCAGAACCGACACCAAGGCATCATTGCAAATGCAGGGCATTACTGGCACATCCATCATTTCATTAGAGAACACCAATAAACCTGAGGATAAAATCGAATATCTAACAAAGAAAGAAGGTGATGAATATCTAGTGATTGGTTCAAAAAAATCTGGCTTGGAGAAAGTATTCACCAGCATACCCGAGCTTATTGAAGAGCTGACGAAGTTGGGGGTTCAGGGGCAAAGACTGCTTAGCGACAAAAACATCAAAGGGATCAACTTAATGATGTCAGACCTTCGTGGTTTGCTTGCAGAGGGGAAAATCACCATGCGCGAAGTGAAGATGCTGGCCAAAACTTTACGAGAAGACCCGTCGCAAGTGCTGCGCGGCCCGCAATATAAAGGCTATGAGGTAGAAAAATGAGAACTATCACATTAATCATAGCGCTTTTATTTGTAAGCGGATGCGGCCTTACATCCCCACAAAATGCGGGTCATGCATATAAATTTACATTGGAATCAGTTGAACCAGACAGAAAAGCAAGTTGGAAGCGCGGTAGTTTAGTTTTGGACTTCCCCAAAGCCAATGCTGAACTGGACACGTACCGCATTGCGCTTTTGCGTGATGGCGGAAAGCGGGACTATTTCGCAGGCGCACGTTGGGCAGAGTTTTTGCCAGCAATCGTGCAGTCTACTATGGTAGAAAGCTTGCAAAATAGTGGGTATTTTAAGGCTGTCACCGCTGACCATTCTAACTTCTCGGCAGACTATCAGCTACAGGGGGATATCAAAATATTTCAGGCGGATTATACCAACTCCACCCCTCCAGTCATCACCATCAAGGTTCATATGACTTTGATGAACCTGCAAACGCTGAAGGTTGTAAAAACTTTCGTGATCGAACAAGAGAGCACCGCAAAAGCTAATAATATCGAAGCCATCCATCAAGGATTCAACGAAGCTTTCGCGCTGGCGCAAAAAGAGGCTATGAAGAATATCATCAAAGCTATGAGGTAAGCTTATTAGCTTTTTCTCTAGCAAAGAACAGCCCAATCAACGTAATCGCAACCGTTAGCGAGATATAGCACATAGGGAAACCACCCGATGTTTTTGGGCATTCACCAAGCCCTGTGAGTTGCATAAATGAGCCAACAGCGGCTAGCCCAAACACAATGGCTGCACCAAAGAAAAACAAGCGCTTATATAGCGGTGCTTTGTTGGTAAACGCTGATAGGAAAATCGCGAGATATGCAGCTGTCACCACATAGCAGGCTGGCACACCAGATATGCTAGGGCATGCACCAGTTGACGACCATTCCTTTAGCGACAGGTTGAAAACACTAAACAGCGCATATCCAGATATCAGCGCAATAGCTGTTCTGATGATTTTTGCACTCATATCTTGCTCGGATCAAATGTGATGGTACGATTATAGCCCACATTCTCAATGCGGAAACGCACACCATTTATGAGTTGCATATCAACGCTTTCAACCTCGCCCTTTTCACCAAGACCGAAGAACACAGTTCCAGTTTGTGAAG
>JALZVI010000236.1 GCA_023301015.1 Rickettsiales bacterium
GAACCTTCGTACACTTACGTGAGCAGATTTACAGTCTGCCGCCTTTAACCACTCGGCCACCTACCCATGTAGTTTTTCGTGGGTCGCCTTACCTTGCGGCGTCTAAAAACCATTGCTAACATTGAGTTCCAGAACGGTTTCGTGTATTCTCAAAAAAACATGAGCAGTCAGCAAGAAATCGACTCTGCAGAAATAAGTGGTCATCTTATGGCCATCCAAAATCGGGGGAAAGCTTCTCGAACAACTGCTGTTTACTGGAAACATCGACTTGAACGTACGACTTCCTCAACGGGCTTTCAAAATGCTCTCTACAGTATTCGCATCGGCCATCAAAAAAGGCGTGAGCGATTCCCTCTAAATAGCTCGAATAAGAATGAAGCTGCAATTCTCGCGGCTGAGATCTTTTCTTTTCTTATTGGAAATGGATGGGAAATCACTCTGAGAAAATATAAAACGGAGGGTGAAACGGTTAATGATCCATCTGCCAAACTGAGCACGGTCGGAGACCTGATCCAATCAGCATGCAATCACTCCACTGCTCGCGACCAAACTAAAGCCGAATATGCAAAAGCTCTTAGGCGAATAGTCTCGGGAGTAATGGGATTTGAATTTAATAAGAAGTTCAACTCACGCAATCATTCAGGTAATACCCAGTGGCACAGCGCAGTTGACTCAGTGCCACTTAGCGAGCTGACACCGACAAAAATACAAACATGGCGGTCTCAGTTCCTTGCAGCAGTAACCAGCGACGAAGCGGCAAAACGCAGAGCTATAATCACAACGAATAGCCTTATCCGAAATGCGAAGGGACTCTTCGCCAAGAAGATTTTGCCATTTCTAGGTGACGAACTCGAACTACCCACTCCCCTTCCATTCGAAGGAATCCCTCTAATCAAGCAGCCTTCAATGCGGTATAGCAGTAAGATTAACGCTCGCCAATTACTTGAAAGTGCAGCCAGTGACCTCAAACCACAAAATCAAGAAGCTTACAAAATCCTGCTACTTGCACTAATGTGTGGGCTTCGGGTCTCGGAGATTGATTACTTACTGTGGGATGCCTTTGATTTTGAACGCTGTGTTCTGAGAGTCGAAGACACTGAATATCACCGCCTAAAAAGTGAAGATTCAGCCGGTGAAATCGATTTAAACGAAAGTATGACATCTTTTTTCTGTGATCTTCAGAATGAAGCCAGTGGTCATTTTGTAATCGAATCAAATCAAGAATTAACCCGAACAGCAGGGTCACGACGCTACCGCTGTAGTAGACACTTGAATGACCTTCGAAAGTGGCTTCGGTCCAATGGGGTCACTTCAAATAGACCGATTCATGAGCTTCGTAAGGAGGTCGGAAGCATTATAGCAAACGAACAAGGAATCTTTGCCGCATCACGCTACCTCCGCCACAGCGATATCCGCATAACCTCATCAATCTACGCAGACAAAAAGAAAAAGATCACTCCTGCGTTCTTGATTGGAAATAATCTTTGAGCCCGCAGTCGAGTGAATCCTGAAAGCAATGCACTAGGTCACTCTTACAGAAGATCAGTAATGCTGATTACGATTATTTATTTCGATTGAATTGAAAATGCTTCATTAGTTCATCGCAGAATCTACATTTCCACCTATGAGGCTACCTTCCCTACTGTCACTAGCAATAGTCGCTACAGTCCACCTGCTCCTAACATCTTGTAAATCTGACAAGGAGACTCCACACGCCGATGCTGCTCCCGATGACATTGGAATGGACTACGTTCAGGTCTTCGAAGCCCAAAGCCTCTCAGAGACGATTGGTGAAGCACAGGCCGCAGATCTCACCTCGATCATTGATGTTGAATCATCCAACGCCACCGTGGTTCCCAATAATGGAACTGGATCACAGCTCTACTACTGGACGGTCGGGGTTAACCTGAAGGCTCTGGACCAAAGCGAACCTCTGAGGTTTTTCGGCGACAAAGATCGTTTCAATGAACTTGTTGCTGAACTCCGATTTCTGGAATCAGTTGGCGACAGAAGCAGTCTTGATTCTGCATTTAAAAACGGTAAAGCAGTCTATTCAGGAACAAAAGGGAGCATCACTTCTTTTTTTGGAGAAGTCATTGATCTCGGCAAAGGTGGCGGGGATTTAGCGAAGCAATTGGTTATGGCGATCTGGGATAAGGAAGCCAGAAACAAGCTTGCTACGAAGAGCAAAGAAATCGGCGATATTTTCAATGCTGTCGGGGCGGCATTCCCAAAAATCTACGAATTCATCGATGAGGAAGGTATTGCAGGAGTTCAGAAGAAATTCGACGAGACTTTCAGTGCTTACTGGCACGACAAACAAGAAAGCTTGGCCAATGATTTTGGATTCAGCATGGCAACCTCAGCGTTCCCCGAGAAGACCAACGCAATCTTAAATAGCCAAATGAAATACATTACGTCAGGGGAAGCTCTCCCTGAAGTGATTTTGCTACTTGTCCCCCTGTCCAAGGTAACAAAACTCAAGAAGCTAGAAAAGATTTCAGATATCGATTCAGTTGAATTAGATAACGCAGGACTAGGTAAACTGGCCGTGCAAGCAAAGAAGCTAGTCGCGGCGAAAGCGGATAAGGACTCTGCGACTAAAGCTCTTGGATCTATGATGCTGGCTAAGAGAGTTCCCTCACTCGTTGATCCACGAAAGTTAGCAACCTTGCGGCCTGATGGGAGATTAGGAAACCCACGCTTCAAGAAAATCATGGGTTACGTTCATGAGGCTGAACAAGCCGGAATGAGTCCGAAAGAAACGATTAAAATTCTCTACAGCGACTTCGGGG
>JALZVI010000237.1 GCA_023301015.1 Rickettsiales bacterium
TCGTCATTGCGAGCGAAGCGCGGCAATCCAGCTCACGGACGGTTGGATTGCCGCGCTTCGCTCGCAATGACGGAATTAAAATTTATGACAAACCATAACTTAAAAATCGTGCTTTTTAACCCGCAGATCCATTGGAATACTGGGGCGATTGGGCGGACTTGTGTGGCGCTGGATGCTGAGCTGCTGATTGTGCATCCTTGCGGGTTTGAGTTTGACGATGTGAAGCTGAAGCGGGCGGGGTTGGATTATTGGACGCATGTGAAAATCAAGCATTTTGATGATTGGGCGCATTTTTTGGCGGAGGAAAAACCTGCGGCGGATGATATGTTTTTGCTAAGCACGAAGGCTGAGAAGCTGTTTTATGAGGCGGAGATTTCGACTGGGGCGTATCTGGTGTTTGGCTCGGAGACTGACGGGTTGCCGCAAGAGGTGCATGATGAGTTTGATGCGCGGCTGTTCAAATTGCCGATGTATTCAGAGCATATACGCTCGCTGAACTTGGCTAACACTGCCACAGCGGTGATTTATGAGGCCGTGCGCCAGATCGACTTTAGCTGAGCCATTTGTTCAAAACCTGAGAGATTGTTTGCTCTGATACGGGCTTGATTATGTGGTCGTCCATGCCAGCGTCGAGGCATTTTTCGCGGTCGCCTTCCATTGAGTTAGCGGTGCAGGCGACGATTATATTTGTGTGTTTGATTATCTCTTTGCGCTCACGGTCGCGCAGCTCTCTGGCAACCTCGTAGCCGCTGATGATTGGTAGCTGGCAGTCTAGGAGGATTAGGTCGAATTTTTGCTCTGTGGCAATGTCAATCGCCTCAGGGCCAGAGCTGACCATTTGCGACTCGACGTGCAGGTTCTTCATGATCTTTTTGATAACGCTCTGCATGAATGGGCTGTCTTCAACGATTAGGATCTTTTTGTCTTTCATATTCTTGCTTTTTAGTTATTTGATGTTCTTGAATATATCCTGATCTATTGCAGAGTCTATAGCGGGATGTTTTTTTCTTGCGCTGCGCCTGCGAATTTCATTGATGTTGCGAAATCCACTCATTGCTTCGCGAACTAGCTGTAGCACCCTTTCTTCTTCAAATGGTTTGCGTAAATAGTGATAGATTCCGCTGTTCATGCACTCAATCACTTGCTCTTTTAGGGCGGCGGCGGTTTGCATGATTACTGGGATGTCGGAATAGTTGCGGTGGCCTTTGAGGTGTTTCATGAATTCTATGCCGTTCATAACAGGCATCATGCGGTCGAGGAGGATTAGGGCAACGCGGTCGCCAAACAGTTTGACGAAATCCCATGCTTCGGCGCCATTTTCGGCTGTGACCACCTCGTAGCCTGCGTCGTTGAGATAGCTCTCAAGGATCATGAGGTTTGCCTCTTCGTCGTCAACGACAAGGATAATTTGGCTTTCTTGCTCTTCTGTTATTGATTGCTGCATGACGTGTCTCCATTTTGTGTTTTGGGGATTGTGAAGTGGAATGTGCTGCCTTGGTCGCTGTTTCTTTCTGCCCAGAGCAAGCCGTTGTGGCGGTGAATGATTTGGCGGGCGATTGACAGGCCAAGGCCAGTGCCGCCAATATTGTCGCTCTGAACACCGCTCTGGACATATTTATTGAATATAGACTCAAGCTCGTCTTTGGGGATTCCGATGCCTTCGTCGCAGATAGAAACTCTGAGATGCTCTTGGTTGTTGTCGAGTGTGTTTGCGATGGTGATCTTTATCTTTCCTTCTGTGGGCGAGAATTTTATGGCATTGCCGATAACATTTTGCAAAACTTGGCCGATCCGATGAGGGTCGAACTCGGCGCTTGGGTTGCTAGTGTTATCAACAATTTCATAGCGTAGCCCGTTATCGAGGAAGAGTGACTGTAGCTCTCGGATTACGGCTTCAATTTCATCTGTCAGGCTGGCGTTTTGGAACTCAAAATGCATCTGCTCCGACTCTAGCTTGGAGATATCGAGGATGTCATTTAGCGTGTGGAGGAGCCTTTCCCCGCTTTCGTATATAATACGCAGATTGTTCATTAGCTTGTGGCGTTCGATTATCCCTAGCTTTTTGAGTGATATTTTTGAGAAACTCAGGATTGCATGCATTGGGGTGCGAAGCTCGTGGCTCATGTTGGCGAGGAACTCAGATTTGCGTTTAGTGAAGGTTTCGGCAAGCTCTTTTCCAGCCATAAGCTCTTGATTTTCATGCTTCAATTTAGCAATCTCTTCTAAGAGATATGGTAGCTCGTCATTATGTGTTTTATCTAATCCCGCTGTCATATGTTCGCTCCTAGGTATTGTTCTTGCGTATCTATACAACTTATAGTAGAAGAATTAATTTAACGTTAAAGTTGCAATTGCGGTTGATCTTTTTGCTGTTAATTAAATGTTAATCACTAGGGTATATTTTATTATGATGGCAGAGATACTGATTGTTGAGGATAATAGGATTAACCAGATTGTGGCGAGCAGGATCTTGACGCAACTCGGCGTTGACGTTGACTTAGCTAATGATGGCCTTGAAGGATTAGAAGCTATTAAGAACAAGAAATATGACTTGGTTTTTATGGATTGTCAGATGCCAAACATGGATGGTTACACGGCAGTTGCGGAAATCAGAAAGTTAGAACAGCTTGGTGAGATAAATAAAATACCTGTAGTTGCATTAACAGCACATGCGATGCCTGGAGATAGGCAAAAATGCTTGGATGCGGGTATGGATGATTATGTCTCAAAGCCAGTGTCAGAGGACGGCTTCGCCGATATGTTGCGCAAATGGATTGGCGATGTGTCTAACAAAGCGCCTTCAAATGTTACTCAAAGGTATCGATTTAAACATGTGAATGCGGAAGAGTTAGAGAAGCTGTTCGAGATAATGGGCGACGGATTTTTTGCTCTTATAGAAGTTTATTTCTCAAGCATGAAAGATTTGGTTGAGGAGTTGAGTAGTGCCATTTTGGTCAAAGACTATGCAGACATTATGCGCTGTGCTCATACCATCAAGTCACCATCACGCCAAGTTGGATCAATTGCTTTGGCTGAGAAGGCTGGAGAAATTGAAGAGATGGCGAAAGCCGAAGGTGGGATTGATGATATTCGTATAAAATTCGCAATCTTGCGTGAGCAAATGATTTCCTCTAGTGAAGAAATTGCAAGATACGTAGATTCGAAGAAGAGTGATTAGTCGCTTACTCGAGTATAAAATTATCAATAATAAGCACTCCGCCCTTGCAAGCACAACAACGAAATGGTAATTTCCCTACATGGCTAAAAAACTAGATAAAGAATTCCTATTAGATTTATACGAGCAAATGCTGCTGATTCGCCGCTTTGAAGAAAAAGCTGGGCAATTATATGGCATGGGCTTGATTGGTGGTTTCTGCCATCTTTATATCGGGCAAGAAGCTGTGGTGATTGGGATGGAAAGTATCCGTAAAGAGGGCGACCAAGTGGTTACATCATATCGTGATCATGGGCATATTGTGGCATCAGGGATTGACCCAAAATATGTTATGGCAGAGCTTTGTGGCCGTGCAACCGGCTGTTCAAAAGGAAAGGGCGGTTCAATGCATATGTTCAACACGGCTGGTCATTTTTATGGCGGGCACGGAATTGTTGCGGCGCAGGTGCCAATTGGAACGGGCTTAGGTTTTTCAAACAAATATCGCGGAACTGACAATGTGGCATACACCTATTTGGGTGATGGCGCGGTGAATCAGGGGCAGGTTTATGAAAGCTTCAACATGGCGAAGTTGTGGGATTTGCCTGTGGTGTATGTGATTGAGAATAATCAATATGCAATGGGGACATCTGTGCAACGCGCGGCTTCAACGCCTGAGCTATATCAGCGTGGTGAATCATTCGGAATTCCAGGCAAGCAAGTTGACGGGATGGATGTGATTGCGGTGCATGAGGCGGCGAAGGAAGCTGCGGAATATGTGCGCGCTGGAAATGGCCCGATAATTTTGGAGATGGAGACATATCGTTATCGCGGGCATTCAATGTCTGACCCTGCGAAATATCGCACGAAAGAAGAAGTTGAGAAGTTCAAGCAGGAAGAAGATCCGATTGAGCGCATGAAAGCACGTTTGATTAATGAGAAGTTTGCAACCGAAGAGAACTTGAAAGCGCTGGATAAGAAAATCCGTGAGCAGGTGAAAGAAGTGGAGCAATTCGCGAAAGATTCCCCATTCCCAGATGCGAGCGAGCTGTTTACTGATATATATAACGAGGCTTAGGGGTGAGGTTTTTACTCGTACTTTTATTGCTAAGTCTTCCTGCTCTAGCTAACGCTGAGGAATATGAGCGGGCGGCTAAGCATTCGGCTATGGAGGCGAAAGAGGCTGATGTTTATGAGTATGAGGCGATGACATTGTACTCGGTGCCTGAAGATAAGGTGCAGTATTATATCACGAAGCCTAACCATCCTGCGTATCCATATATGGTGAAAAACCAGATACTGGGGCGTGATTTGGACACTCGGTTCAAGGCGGTTGGTTATGGCAAGGAAGTAGACAGAGAGGCAACGGCAAAATTCCTCAAGGATATTGACGATGCGAATGCAGAAAAAATGGCGATATTGCGCGCACGAAAGGCAGCGCAGGAATAAACTAGGAACTAGGAACTAAAAATTATGACAGAAACGACAGTTAGAGTAGCGCTACGAGATGCAATGGCAGAAGAAATGCGCAGAGATAAGGACGTGTTCCTGATGGGCGAAGAGGTTGCGGAATATAACGGGGCTTATAAGGTGAGCGAGGGTTTGCTGGCTGAGTTCGGTTCTGAGCGGGTGATTGATACGCCGATTACGGAGCATGGCTTTACGGGGCTGGCGATTGGTGCGTCGATGACAGGGCTGCGCCCGATTGTGGAATTTATGACATTCAACTTTGCCATGCAGGCAATTGACCAAATTTTGAACTCAGCTGCCAAAACGAATTATATGTCTGGCGGACAGGTGCGTTGCCCGATTGTTTTCCGTGGCCCAAATGGCGCGGCGAGCAGAGTTGGTGCGCAACATAGCCAGTGCTATGCGGCGTGGTATGCGCATGTTCCCGGCTTGAAGGTGATTGCGCCTTATGACGCGGAATCTGCGAAAGGGCTGATGAAAGCGGCGATTCGTGACCCGAACCCAGTGATTTTCCTCGAGAATGAGATGATTTATGGGCAGAAATTTGAAGTGACTGACGATGACGATTTTGTGCTGCCAATTGGCAAGGCGAAAATTGTTCGTGAAGGTGCTGATGTGACAATCGCGACATTCTCCATCATGGTCGGCAAGGCGTTGGCTGCGGCTGAAGTGTTGGCAGAGCAGGGCATTGAGGCTGAGGTGATTGATTTACGTACGATTCGTCCGCTCGACACTGAAACAATTTTGGATTCTATCCGCAAAACCAACCGCCTAGTGACTGTGGAAGAAGGCTTCCCATTCGCAGGAATCGGCGCGGAGCTAGCAAGCTTGGCAATGGAACACGCGTTTGACGATTTGGACGCGCCAGTGAAAAAGGTTGCTGGGAAGGATGTGCCACTGCCATATGCAGAGAATCTGGAGAATATGGTGTTGCCGCAAGAGGATGATATTGTTGCTGCTTGTAAGGAAGTTTGCGGGAAGTAATTGTTTTCCCATTTTAAAGATATAAAAAAGGCCCTGAAATTTCTTTCAGGGCCTTTTTGTTTGTCGTCACTTTGAAGGCTTATTTTTTCTTCTTAGCCTTCGGTTTTTCATCAACTGCGCAACATGTTGATGATGTTGCTTTCCATGCGATTGCGCCGATAACTGCGCCGATTGCTGGGGCTACAATAAAGAGCCAAAGCTGTTGCATAGCCACTCCGCCAACCATAAATGCTGGGCCGAAGCTTCTTGCTGGGTTAACTGAAGTTCCTGTGACAG
>JALZVI010000238.1 GCA_023301015.1 Rickettsiales bacterium
GATGAAGACTCTGATGAAGACTCTGATGAAGACTCTGATGAAGACTCTGATGAAGACTCTGATGAAGACTCTGACGAAGAATCAGATGAAGAATCAGATGAAGAATCTGACGAAGAATCAGATGAAGACTCCGACGAAGAATCTGTCGTGGATCATGTGTATGGTGATGACAACAATAAATTCGATTTCCCAGAAGTAATTGATGGTATTTCTACAATGGGGGACGTGGAAGCACCACATGAAGATGATATCGGTGGAGAGTCTGTAGTTGCTGCATCTACAATCGCTGGAGTTGTAGCTATATCATCAATGAAAAACAGAAAGTTTATATTTATATGTTTTTTCGGTGTATCATTGTTTATTCTAGTAGCATATTTACTATGGAAAAAGTTCAGGGAACTTAGGGTCACAATCGAAAATCTAGAGAAACAACAAGATATGGGTATAAGTGACAAAGATGTACAAGCAATCTCGTCACAGGTTCTTCAGGATTATATAATGGAGAATAACAGGGAAGAAGATGAAAATGTATATGATACAGTTCATGAACATTTAGATACTATATACGAAGACGAAAACGAGGAAGAGGACATAGAATCTTCTGTCGAAGTAGAACCCATAAAGGCACGAGTTAGGTTTGCTACAAAGCCGTCCACTAAGGTTATAGTTGAACCAGTAGTGGAAAAGAAGGTACCCGAACCAGTAGTGGAAGAGGTTGTACCCGAACCAGTAGTGGAAGAGGTTGTACCCGAACCAGTAGTGGAAGAGGTTGTATCCGAACCAGCAATGGAAATTAAAAATGATAATGAATCTGAGAAGATTTCTAGTGATATATTAGACGATATCATTAACATAGCTACTGAGCCAAAGGAGGATATTAAACCAGCTCCTAAAACACGTAGGCGTAGAGCAACAAAAAAGGAAGTTTAAATTTAAATAATGTATTTTTTAAAGTATTTATTATTCTTGATCGTCAAAATGGGTAGAATTGTCTGCCACAAATTCACAGAATTTGTTATAATCGCATCTATCTAATACGAATACATTTGTATCTCTTATATAATTACACATTGCATTCCACATATCAGAAAGAACCATCTCGTTTTGAGATAGCCACTCGTACCTATCTACGTATTCTACAATTTCACCACTATTTTGAGAATCCATAATAAGGGTTATGTAATTAAAAACTATATACAAACTAAAAACAAAATTTTAATTGTATTTTAAACGTCTATGCGTGGTTGGCGATGAAGCTGGAGATTTCGGCGCTGGCAGATGCGGCTAGGTCAGCAGACGACGAAGCAGATGTGATTGCGGCGTCGAATGTGGACGAAGAGGAGGATGGTACGTTGTTGATCTTTTCGCGGAGCTTTTCAGCTGCGACACTTACGCGCTTTGCGAATTCAGCATCACTTTCACTGTGAGCCATGGAAGATAGGAAAGATCCAGAGGCCTTGCTTCCGGTGACGAGACCGTAAACGAATACACCACCGAATACCACAGATGCTACAGCAAATGCGTACTTGATGTTCTTCTTGGCAGAGATTTTACTGGCATCTTCACCACTTTCGGTCATCTTGCGGATGTCCATTGTGTATTTTACAGCACTGGCGGCGCTGACAAGGGAGAGTAGACCAGATGCGATAGTTGTCATAGAGGGTGCCATTATTTTAGTATATACTTTATAAATAAAATAAATCTGATTTTGCGTTATATGCTCAAGATAAAAATTAAATTTAATAGTTAAACAACGACCATGTCTTCCGGAAATCTAAGTGGTGTTAACATGACATTCAAGCGAAGTCTCGAAGAGTTCATTGCCGTGGATGATGAAATGAAGAAGATGTCAGCAGAGTCTAAGGAACTTCGTAAAAATAAAAAGATTTTAGAGGATGCTATATCTAACCATATGGTGGACAATGACCTCGAAGAACAGAGCTTCGAACAGTCGAGGGTCAAGGTTTTTAAAAAGAAGACAAGTAGTAATTCTTTTACTAGGGCCAATGTAACTGAGTGTGCTCTGTTGCTACTAGGGTCAGAGAAATGTGATGCACTTATTAAAATGATCGATGGTCTTAAAGAAACAACTGAATCTACTGGTATTAAGAGGATCAAGGGAGAGCAATCTTAATAATAAAATATATATCAAAAATATGAGATGTTATGAGTGTGATTGTATCTTGGTGTCATATGCTATTGTTAGCGTATATAAATGACAGCCGAGACAATAGGAATAATATTACCGATAACTGGGTAAGAATATTAGAGAACGTTCATTCAATAGTTCTACCATTCACATTGTGGCCACTGGAATATAGAACAAGTGTTGTAATGGCTTCATCCGCACTTGTAACTCCACGAATAACTTCTATAAATCTTAATGATGGTGGTAAAGTAGCTATAAAATTTTACATATCAAACGATCTCCTACTAGTATGTATACAGGAGACAGCAGAATCTGAAAATAGTTGTGATGAAATGTGTATATTTAATAAGCCGTGCGAGGAAAATCACGGGGTTCATTCGATGGAAAATGAAAAACAATTAGTAAAGTGTAAACATAGGATTGTATATTCTCAAATAAAAAAGTCTATACACTCAAAGGTTAGAGAGTGTATGTCAGAAACTACTATAAAACATATAGTATGTACTGGATTTGGAGATCAGGCAGTGTTATCAAATATGCTATCATATGATTTATCTGTAGATTTCAATCGCCAGTCTAAATTTCTCAAGAAGGATCCCATACAAGTAGATTGTGTTACATTTGGTATGAAAGACTCATTCAATAAAAAATACATAGATTGCATGAAACAGAGTGTAAATAGTACAATCGATATTGTATTTAAAAACGGAGAATATGTTACATACACCAACAATACCTTACCAGTAATGGGATGTGAAACTTCAACATGTTTAAGTTACATTGAGTATATTAAATCAATAACCCAAATCTCATGATATAGAAATAATAATATTGGTAACTATAAAAATCTATTAGTATGTCTACAACTATCGCAGATCTATCTGCCTATGGTGACGTGAAAGGGAGGGACACATACTCCAGAAATTCTTATCATTCGGTGAAAGGTGATGGTGCTAGTGTAAACACAATCACTGATGGATACTACGGTATCCCATCAACTACCGACACAGAAGTTGAACTCGCACGACTAACAGTTAACGAGGGTGTAGTGGACGATGAAATCGCTACAATGACATTCAGTGTAAACGATGGTACAACTCTTAACACAACAATGACACTCAACAACACCATCTCTGAAATAACAAGCACAACTATTAACCTTACAGCAGACGATGTTGTTGCTTCTGGGACATTGAATGTTGGAACAATCGAGAAGAACGTTCTAGCAGAAGGTGCACGAGTTGAACTTGTTGACGACGCAACTGACCCTGCTATTAACTTTGTCCTAGGTGATTTGGCTGGTACACCCAGTACACCTCTTATCGTAACAGAAGATACTGTTGCTGTAGTAGGAACCCTAACTGTTGATGGAGTTGACTTGGTGACAACAATCGAAGGTGCCGCCCAGTGGGAAGCAACTGGTGCCGTGGCTCAATTGAAAGCAGCATTCACAAGTGTAGAAGTGAACGTGGCAAACACATACACAACATCTATCGCATTGGATGTCAATGGTTCGCAGGTAATCAGGGGTAACGATCTATACTTCTTTGATGATACTACATCCACCAACTACAGTGCACTTTTCTTCTCGGAAACAGCTGAAGAGTTGCGTCTACGATCTTCTCGCGCAGGAGATGACCTAATCTTCGCCACAACCACCGGAACTGACAACACATACCTTGACCGTCTAACATTCGATGATGGTGCTGGTACACAGAGCGCAACATTTACCAATGTTAATGTTGGTATCGGTGCCGCCCCATCTGGTACATTTGCTTTGGAAGTTACCGGTGGTGCATCTCTCACAGCTGGTCTAGTAACTGGTGATGATATTGATGTAGCAGGAAACAATGTTATCAACGTTTCCCAGATTGACAGTACAACCGCTCTAGCTGAAAACGCACGAATCCAGCTAACAGAAAGTGCAACTGACGCAACTGTAGAGGTTGTTATTGGTGACCTAGCAGGAACACCTGCCACAATCGCATCTTTCTCCGACACTATCGCATTGATCAATGTACCAACTACAATCGACGGTAACGTTATCATCACAGGTGACATCCAGATCCAGGGATCTCAGACAACTCTTGATACCGAAATCCTCACAGTCGAGGATGTAAACATCGACCTTGGTAGCGCCGCAACCATTCACTCGGACATCGAGGGTGGTGGTATCACCCTTGGTTCCACTGTAACCGGTATCACCGTTCCCGCAATTGCTTATAGCGTGGCTGGAACCCGATGGGAATCCACAGTAGGATTGAACGTAGACACAGCAGGAACCGTCACAGTTGGTACCACAACAACATTGGCAGATGGGTCCCTTGAACTAGCATCCGACACTGGTTACATGTACTTCGGGTCTACTCTCCAGTGGAGACTTGGTATGTACAACGATGGAGCAGATGACCACTTTAGCATAGATCACCTTGAAGGTGGTGTATACGTGTCTAAATTAGATGTAATGGAGTAATTTTAAATTGAATAGTTTTTGTCGTCAATTAGTCATGATAAAAAATGTTACCAATAAATATAACAAATATACCATATAATATGAAGTCCCGACGCGCATCTAAGAAAACTGTACGTAGGCAAGTATCCATTGGACCAAAGGACGTGAAAACTCCTTTGCCTGTAGTGGCAGCACCTGTTGCACCCAAGAAAGCCACGCCTATTGTACCTCTGAAGCAGTCTAAGACTCTTCATGAACTACTCAAGGAAGCTAAGATGAAGAAAAGTGCTGACATTAAGGATAGTTTCCAACCTGAAACTATCATTAATATTCCAAAGGACGCACCAATTCTTGAAACACTTAACAAAGATCCTAAGAATGTAGACATGGGTCAGCTCAGGAATATCATTAGTGCAAATTCAAATGCACCTTCACTAAAGCCTGTACCCGTTGTACCTACACCACGTGGCCCTGAAGGACCTCCAGGTCACGTTGGACCTGTAGGCCCTCCTGGCCCTCCTGGACCTCATGGACCACTTGGACCACAAGGACCACAGGGACCAGTAGGAAAATGTACATGTAAAAAAATTAGTGGTTCAGGTGCGCCCGGAACACCCGGAGCACCCGGAACACCCGGAACACCCGGA
>JALZVI010000239.1 GCA_023301015.1 Rickettsiales bacterium
GTGCCAATTTTACAATCATTGGCAGATTTGCGAGATTCAATTGAAGCGCCAGCTCTGAAAACTATTGTTGCAGATGTATATGAGAATGTGAGAAGTGGCGCGCTTTTGTCTGAAGCAATGGCGAAACACCCAAAATGCTTTGATACAGTTTTCACAGGGCTTGTGTCAGCAGGCGAGCAAACAGGTAGCTTACATGAAGCGTTCGGGAGTTTATCCGAGCATTTGAAATGGTCTGCCGAAATTCGACGCAAGGTAAAAAAGGCAATAACATATCCTATATTCACACTGATTTTGATGGTTGGCGTTGTGATTTTCATGATGCTTGGTGTTGTGCCGCAAATACAATCATTCCTAACATCTCAGGGGCAAGAGCTACCTGGGCATACCGCGGCGCTAATTGCAACATCTGACTTCTTTGCCGAATATTGGTTTGTGATATTACCAATTCCCTTTGGCTTTGTTGCTGCCGTGAAAGCCGGAAAAAAAGCGTCTCACTCATTTAGCTTAAAATGGGATGCAATGATGATGAAACTGCCGTTGATTGGCCCTCCTATTAAGAAGATTGACCTAGCTAGGTTTACAAGATTTTTCAGCATTCTCTATACTAGTGGGATTGACATTCTGGAATGCCTGCGTGTTGGGCGGCAAGTTGTGAGCAACCAAGCATTGAAAGCTTCAATCGACTCTGTGAGAACCACAGTTAGCGAGGGTAGTAGCCTGACCAATGCGTTGACAAACACTGGACAATTCCCGACCCTTGTTTTGAGAATGTTCAAAATTGGCGAAGAAAGTGGAAACATGAAAGACGCGCTAGATAACGTGAACTTTTTCTATGACCAAGAGGTAAACGATGCTGTGGATGCGATTGTTGGAGCGATTAAACCGCTTATGACATTAATGCTCGGTGGTTTGCTGATTTGGATTGCAGTTGCAATGTTTGGCCCATTATATAACACTATTGGACAGATGGAATTTTAGGAAAAAATGAAGAAGGATAAGCAACAAGTTGAGGTTCACGGGAAAAAGTCAAAAACGGCTTTCATTCTGTCTGTGGGAGACGAAGGCGCGATCTTGACTCATTTCGACAAAGGCGTTTTGATAAACCGCGTGTTCGTGGACTCACCTTTTTCACCTGATATCAAGCTGATGAAAAAGCTTTTCGACCTATATCCACGCATTCCGATTACTATCTATGTGGACACGATTGAACAAAATTATGTGCATAGCAACTTACCTCCTTTAAGCGCCTCTGCTGTTAAAAAACAAGCGGCTAGAAAGATGGAGCGTGACTTTCAACCAAATGACCTGAATAATTTCATCCCTATTGGACGCGAAAAAGATGGCAGAAAAGACTGGAAGTTCCTATTTATCTCGCTCGCAAACACTGAGCCATTTTCAAACTGGATAGAACTGGTCTTAGAGCAGAAAAATAAACTAAACGGGATTTATGTCTTGGCCGTTGAGTCACAGCAAATGGTCTCTGAGCTAAATACAAAGCTAACAGAAAAAGCCTCACAAGAATGGGAGCTTGTTGTTATGCACAACAAAGTTAGTGGCTTCAGAATTTCAGCATTCTACCAAGGAAAGATATATTTCACACGTTTAACCCAACATGTTGTTGGAGAAAATGTTGCAGAAGTTGTTGCAGGGAATTTGGAACAAGAAATTTCTAATACTATCGAGTATTTGAAAAGACTTGGATTTACCACTGAAGAAGATGCTCATATTTCTGTGATTGCGAATGAAGAGATTTTGAAAAAGCTTGAGCTAACACGAATGAACTTTGGCAAAATTGATAAATACACGCCATATGGTGCGGCTAAAAAACTGGGAATTACGTATGCAGTTAAAGAGAATGATAGATATTCAGACATCCTCTGCGCTTCACATTTCGCTAATTTGAAGAAAAAAAGCCTCAAGTTTAACTCCAAGCTTTCAAGAGAAGTGATGAACTTGCAAACAGCAATAACAGCAACTTCGATTGGAGGAGTACTGGCTTTTGTTGCCATTGCGGCAATGATCGGAATGCTTGCTACAGGACACCCAGAAGCAAAGGAAAAAGCCAGTAAAGCAGCTAGCAGAAAACAAGAATCAACACTCTCACTTGAAAGACTCAAAGAGAAAAAAGAGTCTTTACCAGAAGACATTGGAATGATGGTTGAAGTTCTAGATATCCACAACCGCCTACCTCAAATGCCATTGATCTTGAAGACAGTAATATACAAAGCAGTCGAAGGTATGCCTGACAACACAAAGATCTCTGGGATTGATATTGTATTTGCGGACGTTTCCACCACGGACAACTCAGGCGGCAAGTCATACTCACAACAGCTTTCAGATGAAGCTGCGTATATAAACCCATTTGGCAGACAAGCCCCTCAAGCTCAAAGCACAAAAGAAATCAAAGACTTAACATTGACTCATTCATATGAAGGAGAGCTTGATATTGTCCTAGAAGTTAGAAAAGGAGAGCTGGATATATTGAATGACACCTCTGAGAAACTAATGACTAGCCTGCAAGATAACGAGTATGGGATTGTATTTTCATACAGCTTAGAGCCGCAAACAACTCAGAATCAACTCACAGAAAAGGTTACCGACAGAGAAGAGACAAAATTGAATGAAATTGTTGGAATACCAGCAACTATAAAGTTCCAAGGGAGTGTAAGTGAAGAAAAAAAGTCTAACTAGAAAGCTTATATTAGCCGCTATTGTTTGGCTAATAATCATCTGCGCCAGCGGTGGGGTATATTTCTATCTGGACGCAGAAATAACTAGCCTTGAAGACACTTCAAGAAAGGACAACTCTGTATTAAAGCAAAATGATGTTGAGCTTGAAGATGTAGCTAAGAACATCCAAAACTCAGAAACTGCATTCAAGATGTTCGTTGATTTCAGCGGCAGTGAAGACAACAACAGGAACCTGTTCCGCAAAAATATTTTGAACAGAAAGCTGGGAGAAATTGTAAAAGAGATGCAGGGCGCTGTTAAGCTAACATTTAAAATGGAGCCTTTTAGCGCATACACAACAATCCCAAGCACTAAAAATGTTGAGATTGTTTCAAGCAAAGTGATCATTGGCTTCGGTGCATTGACGGATATTGACGCCTTTAAGGTTATTGAATTAATACAAGAAAAGCTAAATGGAACGGTATATTTCAAAAAGCTGGAAATCACCAAAGTACAAGAAATTGATAGCGCCGTTCTTCTTGACACGAGCAACGGCAACCACCCTTCATTGGTGAATGGCAGCGCCGAATTTGAATGGATATCTATCAGACTAAAAGAACCTCAATCAGCAAGCCTAGAGCGCAGTAATAGCGGGGTTGTGCGATGAACAAGCCTTTAGCCATATTCACGATAATATCCGCACTATCCATTGGAGCAGAATCAGTAGCAGCTGAATTGCAAATAATTGAGGATGACACAAAAAATAAGCTGAAATCCGTCAAGGGTCTGTTTAATGACACCAAAAATGCCGTTCCAAAAGTACCTAGCGTTATTTCAAACCAGCCACAAATTATAGATATTGATACTGGCAAGCCAGCAGAGCCAGAACCGCAATTGAAAGCTGCAACCACCCCTCTTGAAAAAGAATCTATTGCCCCTCCTCTCCCTACAGAGAAAAAAGAAGCTGAGCAGCCAAAAGATGAGAGCTCCTTCACAGAGCAACTTGACGACCAAGGCAAGCGCGCTTTAAAGAAAAAACAAGACCTCGATTTCCTGAAAAAAATTGACGGCGTCTCGATCATGTTTGACCAAAACAAAATTGATAGCGTAAGAAGGGTTTTTAGAGCTTACGTGGAAACAAGAAGCGATGATGATAGTGAAGATGTTGTTGACGAAGAACAGAAAAAAACCTTAGAAGAGCTGCAAAGAGAATTGCTTGCAAAGCTAAAGCCAGAAGAAGAATTGGAAGAAGGCGAAGAAGATGCAGAATCTAACGGAGCTGTTAGATTGCCTGCTTATGTGAAGCTAGACTCAATAATATACCGCTCAGCAAACAACAAAAAAGTTTGGATAAACTCACGCAAGTTTAATACTGGCGATGCTCATGCTGGGATCGTAGTTACTTCAATTACAAAAGAATATGCAACATTGGCGCTCTCATCTCGAGACATCAATATGCGTGAAGAGGATTTGGCTAATAAGATCCAAAACTCTAGAAACTCAAGAATTAGATATGACGCAGATGACAAAGAAATAATTTTTCAGCTCGCACTAAACCAGCATTTAGATCTAGTAAGCATGAGCATTAACGAAGGTGACTTCGCTATTGAACAAGTAGATTTATCCTCAAAAACTACCAACTTCTACAACCCTATGAAACCAGAAGATAGATTTGTCCCGCTGGATAACGAAAGTGACGATGAGGGCGTTGTCAAAAAAGCTAAAAAGAGCCTGAAAAGCATATTCAGCCGAGATAGCGGGTCGGAAGGGTTTGAAGCAATTGATGCTAACGAAGAACTTAACGCGGAAGATTCCATTGCGCTTCCTCCGATTCCAAACGAATAAGCCGAAACAAATATTTGATGTTTTAGGCAAAAAAAGCTAAGCCTTTGAGATGGATTATTCAAACGCAAAATCATGGCCATTCGCCGAAGCTCGCAAAATTGCTGAGCGCTATAAAGACTCAGCACCAGAGAAAGGCTACGTGCTCTTTGAAACTGGCTATGGCCCAAGTGGCTTGCCGCATATCGGCACATTTGGCGAAGTTGCTCGCACAACAATGGTGCGCCGCGCTTTTGAAAAAATTTCCGACATCCCTACCCGCCTTTTCTGCGTATCGGATGACATGGACGGCCTGCGCAAAGTGCCTGAGAATTTGCCGAACCAAGAGATGATTACAGCAAATTTAGGCAAACCACTTACGCAAGTGCCCGATCCGTTTGAAACACATGAGAGCTTTGGACATCATATGAACGCGAAATTGCGCAGTTTTTTGGATGGATTTGGCTTTGAGTATGAGTTCAAATCAGCCACAGATTTATATGTTAATGGCGAGTATGACGCAGCACTTTTGAACGCGCTGAAGAATTACGAAAAAATTATGAAGGTAATGCTGCCGACACTTGGTGAAGAGCGCCAGAAAACTTACAGCCCGTTCCTACCAATTTGCCCAAAAACTGGAAATGTTTTATATGTTCCGATGAAGTCTGTGGATGCAGAGGCAGGCACGGTTACGTTTGACAATGAGGACGGCGAAGAAGTTACGTTGCCGGTGACTGGAGGCAATTGCAAGCTTCAGTGGAAGCCAGATTTTGGCATGCGCTGGGCGGCTCTGGACGTTGATTTTGAGATGTATGGGAAAGACCATTTGGTGAACGGAAAAGTATATTCCGCGATCTGCCGCGTGCTTGGCGGCAACCCACCTGTGCAGTTTAACTTTGAACTATTTTTGGACGAAAACGGACAGAAGATTTCAAAGTCGAAAGGCAACGGCGTTTCAATTGACGAGTGGCTGAAATATGCCTCCCCTGAAAG
>JALZVI010000240.1 GCA_023301015.1 Rickettsiales bacterium
CTACGAACTCACCCCGCAGTGGGTCGAGTTGCTGTAAAAGAGAGCCCCGGGAAAAAGGAGTCCCTCCCAGAAATTCCCACCACTCCCGAAAAATCCGGACCCAATCTGTGCCAAATCAAAACGAGTCCAGAGGTCAGGAAAAATCGGTGTTTAAAAATCTCCACCCAGTCCTAGGTCCAATCAGGCCCGCCCCGAAAAATCTGGGTCAATCCGCGCAAATCCTTCTCAAATCTGCGTTAAAGAATCTCCACCTTCTCCGCCACCGCTCAGAGTTCATCCGTAATTCATTCGTCAAGAATCGACGCTGATCTGCAAAATCTTCCCCAGTTCTCAGTTGTGAAAATCCCTGTATCCAATTGTGGGTGAGTGGTTTTAGTTGATTTCTTTTAAAATATGCCCGGCATATTTTTATTTTTACGGCCTTCGCTACGAATCACAGCGACAACTCAACCCCAATGAAACGCTCATAAGAGTTGGCTCAAAGAACGGGGGCACGCCACGATTCCTAATTCCCCAGTCCACATTCAGCCTTCTAAAATCTCCAGCCCCAAAGGAGCAAATCAACGTAGGCTAGCGGTAGAGCGAAATGCCGCCCTGGGTTCCCCGCCCCCAGAGCTTAACCCTAGATTTTCGATTCACTGTATTTGCCTCTAATATTTGTATTAAAAAACACACCTGAGGAATCAGCATTCCTTAGATCGTTGAAGATATCTTCACTAACATCATAATACTCATACACGGACTCGTTACTGAACTCGATTTCCAAGGTCGACTCATCCGAGTTGTAACCAATAGAATTTATCATGCTTGAACTAACTGATTCTCTTTCCATATCTTTAATGGATTATTCACTTGCTTGCTGCTTCCGCCAGCAATTAATCACTTCACCAAAGTTTTCCTCATCCAAATTAGCTTTCCACCCTCCATCAGTAATTGGTTCTCCATCATCCCCTTTAGGAGCGACAACAAATGGATCGGAGCTATCTGGTCGCCGTTTTTCACTTGGAGGTGTGACTAATACTCTCATTGGCAGTCCTACAGCTTCACCAACCACAAGAGCTTCGCCAGTTCTTAAAATTGGAAGCATTGAGAATAATCCGTCAAGATTATCAGATGTGCAGGATTTAATTTGTGAACGATCTCTTTCGTTGGTTAGGCGCATGGAAATTATCGTGCCACATTGTGAAAGAATTGTCGGATCGATCTCTGAAGGACGCTGACTAATCAACGAGATTCCCATACCATATTTCCGTCCTTCTTTTGCAAAGCGCTTAGCTGCAGCTGAGGCATACCCTTTGCTATCGGGAGACAGATACGTATGAGCTTCCTCTAATGCGACCAACAAAGGACGCCTCCTCGCCCCTGCCTTAACATCTCGTCCCCAAAACAGAGAGTCAAATAGGATTCGTAAAACAGCTCCAACAAGGGGATCGAGAATTGACGATGGGATTCCTGAAAGATCAAGAACCGTGATAGGGGTGTCGCCACCTATCCAGCTCTCTAGGAGGCTGTCTAAATCTTTTTCGGTGCTACCAGTCGCCGATACAGCCCATGGCCCGGGTTCAAATAGAAATTTCAATCTAGGATCGGTTAGTTTTCCTTCCAAAGCGTCTGTTGGCCTCTTCCCTATGCCTTCTCTGCTGCTTTTGAGAATTTTATCAGCATCTCCTCCAGTGTTTTTGTGAGGCCTAAATTTGGGGCGATTCACCCCCAAGGCATCGCCAACTATGGCTTCGTCATGTTCGTCTGTTTCGTAAGCATAATTCTCATCTGATTGGGCTTGGTCACCATTTTTTGGATGAGTCCCATAGTGCCTTGAGTGAGAATCATACCAAAGGCTATGGATGCAGAAAGGCAATGGCGTGTCGGCTGTAACTACAGAATTTCCTAAATCTGGTGATGCACCAGCTGGGAGCGACATGGTTTTCATCTCAGTGAGGGAATCCAAAAAGTAGGATAACTGTGGCCCGTTGAGAACTCCTGTAGCAATGTTACATATTTCTTCAGAACTTAGGGCCCAAAATGGAACGAATAGTTGATCTGCACCTCCGCTTGCAGATGGATTTACTTTCAGAACCTTGGCCCTGTCGCCGAATGCTGTTGAGTATTCGCCGTGAAGGTCCAAGAGCAGTATTCTCGTCCCAGGAAATTCGGATTCGACAGATAAAGAATTTAGTAGACTTGCGACAGTCGTAGATTTTCCTGAACCAGTGCTTCCAACAATTGCTGAATGTCGCGTGATCAATCTATTCAGGTCTAAGTAAGCTGGGATTGATTCAGCGCTTGCGATTTTCCCAAGCCGGACTTGAGTGTCGATCCCATCGGGAGAATAGATACCTGACAAATCAGACTCCGTAACAACATGAGCGATGTCGCCAATTGTGGGATACTGAGAGATACCTCTGTTAAATTTCTTTCCTTGGCCTCCTTCGCCGATCAATTCCGCTCGTAACCATCTATTCCCAAAATTGGGCTCGCCATCTGTTGTTTCGGGGGCTGCTCCAGCTCCGACCTGGGCGACAATCCCGAAAAGGTCCGTATAGCCAGAAGGAATTCGAATAAAGCTTCCGACTTGCCCAATCCGATATCCCTCGCCCCTCACAAAAATCAGGCCGGTTTCAGTGCCTTCAGCTAGTTTTATGTGCACGCTTGCACCTGATACATCCTCCACGACACCCAGTCGCGTGGGGTCCTTGGCTGGTTGAAACGACGAATTACTCATCTGCACCTATTTCAGTTTTAATTCCAAATTGAGTTTCCATAAACAAACAGAAGTGGTGAAAATCACCTAGATTGGACTTGGTTGAAAACACAATGTTCCCTTCAACATCTGGAGACTTTTCTTCAGAAACAACTCCTGACCCTAGAGCGGTTAGATTGGTATCTGTTTCCGTGTAACCCCCTTCTCTAGTTCCAATGACTGCACCGTTGTAGCCCAGAATTGTAAGGTTCGGCACTTTCTTTGCGCAGTCCAAAGCTTGAGAATGACTCTCCAATTCTGAATACATTAAGGCAATACAGTGAGCAGAGCGATTCCCTCTTAGGCCATCGACAATCATTTCGTTTAAGTGTTCGTCGGCAAACGAGTATCCGCAAAGAACCATTACAGGGTTAGTTTTTCTGAAAAACGATTTTAGCTGATCGCACATGGCCAGATATGGCATCCGCCTGCTTTGATCATACTTAAGGTGCGATGGGTAGATCATCACTTGGTCCGACTCATCAGGTATTCCCTTCCGGTAGACCGAGCCGTCAGGCTCACTTGTCCAGTTGATCGATCCGTGAATCTTCCAGAGTTTAATCCAGCGAGAAGGCATGGTATCTTGCTCTATAGCGGCTAGATCAAAAAAAGGCCTTCTCGACCCTACAAAACCATCGAAATATGGAAGTTTAAACTGCTCTAAGGCCTCTTCAATAAGGAGGTCATAATTAGGGGTGAAAATTTCCAGCGGATGAATCCTGTCCATTTGCGCTGCCCAAGCGGAAAAGCGATGATACGCATTCTTATGTGAAGGCAATGAAACGCCAACGATCTGAGCGATAATTTTGCAAATCTCCTTATCGAGCTTTCGCAAATCATCTGACTCCATTTCTTCAATTTTGAGATCACCCTTCAATGCGCAGATTGTGCGCAATTGAGTAAGAATATGCTCAACGTTCACAGCTGTTGATAGACCAACTTCACAAGACGCTTTTAGCTTCTTCCACATCGTTAACATCTCATCATTGAGTTTTTCTTCAATGGCATCGGTAAGTCCCGCAACATCAGGAATATGCTTCATACTACTGGTCTCCTCGGGATTAAAAATTCCAAGTGGACACCCTGCTCCAAGAAAGAATCCAAGGAATCTCTTCTCGGAGCGCAGTGCTTCTCTCACCAAGCCAATCTGATGTCGTAAGTCATGAACCTTCTCCATCCCTCATGCTTCATCAGCACTCAACAATTGAAAAGATATTTAGCGAATTTTGGAAATGTGAATCTATCCTAACAATATCGCTATCATATCGCTAAGGTGCCAGACACCTAGCGCGAGACACCTAGCGTGGTTAAATATTCTTAATCTCCGTGTTTTCAATGGTTTTACGGTGGGGTGGGGCGGTTTGGAGTGGGTGGATTTGCCAGTTTTGATCGTGCTAAGCCTGTCGGGGAAAGGCGCTCGCCGAAACCCTGTCCGGCAATCGACCGCTGCACTGAGGTTTGCGAGTCCTCTGGTGGTCGGGGAATGTCTCGAGCGGGTATGACCCAGAATCTTGGTCTCTGCAGGGGCTGATTCCTGGGAGCGATCACTTCGG
>JALZVI010000241.1 GCA_023301015.1 Rickettsiales bacterium
CCCGCTGCTGATGCTGGTTGAGCTTGAGTAGCAAGGTCATAGCTCCCCTCTGGCATATCCCAATATTTCGAAAAATCTGGCGCTGGGCGCTCCATGTCATCACTCTCAAATATGTTTTCAGACTTTGGCACAGGCGCTGTTTTTTGCTGGATAGGCGCTGACGCTGGCAACTCATCCGCAGTCTGCCCATTCGTCGGCAAAAGCAAAGAATGAAGCATGGCAATTGGAATACCTGCAAGAGCTGCGAAAAACACCCCGCCTGCTACAATTTTCAGCTCTTTCTTAGAAAAAGTAATCGGACCATCCTGCTCTTCAGCTTCCTGAATTAGAGATGGATCTACACTTGGTGTAACATATGGATTATCGCCTTGCATTATTCATACCTTCTTTGTTCATCCGCTGCTGAAGAACTGCGTCCACAAACTGCGTAGTTTTTTTATCTTCAGAGCAATGCTCTTCCACCTTTGGCATAGGTTGCGCACTCTCCGCTTCCTGTTCCTTATCTGGACTGCATTTTGCCACAACAAAACCAATTAACAACGACCATGGAAAAATAATGGCACCTTTTACAAGATATGACAACGCCCTATTCTTACCTTTTGCCGCACCAGAATCTGACTGCAACGACGAAGGAGCTTCATTCTTAGGTTCTAAACACTGCTCATCTACCATAATTCTTCCTAAAATCCAGCGCACCTTAACAAAACTTAACCACTATGTCAATCAATAAAGATTTTAGTCTCTACCCACTCTTTGAGCTTCGCCTTGCCTCAAGCTACCAGTCGGCAAGCTATAGCGAGATGCATTCTTCAAATTAGGGTCATAGAAGGGCGTGCTCTCATCCAAGCAAGCCTCAAGCTTCCCAGATTCCAAAATCTCCTTCCCCACCGCATAAACTTCTTTGGCCCTTGCGGGGTCAATATTTCCGCCAGAAATCACCAGTACATGCTCTTCGTTAGGGTCAACATCCCCTCGGCGCGTGATTCTGCGCATCATATCAACCATTGCTGGCATGCAAGCAAGCTCAGGCACACCTGCCCCCGGCTGCCCCGCCGTTTCGATATCAATTTCATGCAGGTCTATATAAAGAGCAAAGCAAGCGGCAATTTGGTCAACTGTGGCAGAGCCTATGCTCACCTTGTTTTTCTGCATAGCTTCAAAACATTTTTCACCAATTGTCGGCAACGTAATTCCATCAGCAACGATTTCAATATTATTCTTAGACATATGAGTACTAGCATTGGGCGTAACCCGCTCAAGCACTTGCCTAGAGCCCTTCACCATTGAGGCCGTTGCGGAGGGAATATGCGCTAGCTCTACACAAAAAACCTTAGTTTCTTCACCTGCAAAGCGCTCAGAAAGGCCTGCACCCATACCACCACCGCCAATGGATACGTAAACGCCATTCACATGTCCACGCTGCTGAAAAACCTCTTCACCAATTGATCCCGCGCCATCCATGATGCGGTAATCATCGAAACCTGAGATAAACTCTGCGCCAGATTCGTGAGCCGCAGCAATTGCGCTGGCAAAGTCTGGGGTGCTCGTGTCAAAATTATCATGCGCTGCAATTAGGCTCTGGATATTGCCGCGTTTGATATCAGAAATTGTTTCAGGCACAAAAACTTGCACAGAAATTTTTATGCCGCGTTCAGCCTCTATCAAACGTGCAGCATTCAAAACGCCTGGCGCATGGTTGCCCTCACTTGCCACGCAAATTGAAACATCCTCATCGCCAACAAATTCGCTGAGCTTCACATAAGCACCAAGATCCTTAAACGAGTTTGTGCCTGTCACCCCGTCACCCATAAGCGAACAAATAGTGATTTTACAGCCCATCTCCTCAGACAAAGGAGCGCTGGCAAATATATGCGTCGGCGTCACCGCTTTCCCCTTGAGCAAAGCATGCGCAGCTTGTATAGATCTATATGAAAATGGTGCGGCTCTCAAAGTCATAACCTTTATTAACAAATTAGCGTGCGCAATGTCAAACAAATTCGAATTTAAAATCACAAATCCTGAAAAACGCGTGGGTGAAATCCACACTAAGCATGGGGTGATCCGTACGCCCGCATTCATGCCCGTGGGTACTGCGGCAACTGTGAAGGCGATGATGCCTGAGAGTGTGGCGGCGACTGGCGCGGACATTTTGCTCGGCAACACCTATCATTTGATGCTGCGCCCAGGTGCGGAGCGAATTGAGAAGCTTGGGGGCTTGCATAAATTTATGAACTGGGACAAGCCGATCCTGACAGATTCTGGCGGGTTTCAGGTGATGAGCCTTTCCAAGTTGCGCAAGATGACTGAGGAAGGTGTGGAATTTCAGAGCCATATTGACGGCAGCAAACATATGCTAACGCCGGAGCGGAGCATGGAAATTCAGCACCAGCTCGGCAGCACGATTACGATGAGTTTTGACGAATGCACCCCGTTCCCCGCCACGTGGGAAGAGGCGAAAAAGAGCATGGAGATGTCAATGCGCTGGGCGGAGCGGAGCAGAAAGGCGTTTGATTTGTTGAAGGATTCCCATTCGGAAAATGGGAGAGAAGGCTACGGGATTTTCGGCATTGTGCAGGGTGGGATATACCCAGATTTGCGCAAGGCTTCTATTGAAGCGCTGACTGACATTGGCTTTGACGGCTACGCAATTGGCGGACTGGCCGTGGGTGAAGGACAGGAATTGATGTTCAAAGTGCTCGATGAAATTATGCCACATATGCCAACCGACAAGCCACGATATTTGATGGGCGTGGGCAAGCCGGGGGATATTGAAGGTGCGGTGGCGCGCGGGGTGGATATGTTTGACTGCGTTCTGCCAAGCCGAAATGCACGCAATGGACAGGTTTTCA
>JALZVI010000242.1 GCA_023301015.1 Rickettsiales bacterium
TGTTTTAATTGTTTCCCCGCAGTTTTAATTTCTCCCCGCTGCGGCTACGCCTTGCAGGCTGAGATTAAAAACTAACCTCTTAATCTCTCAAAGAATTTTTGCAGCATCTCTCTTGCCCTACTCTCTTCTATGCCGCCATAAACTTCGGGTTTGTGATGGAGTTGCGGGTGGCTGAACAGAAATTCTCCGCCAGATTTGGGGTCATATGCGCCGAAATATACGCGGCGGATGCGTGAAAAGCTGATGGCGCTGGCGCACATTGGGCATGGTTCTAGGGTGACATATAGATCGCAGCCGCTCAAGTTCTTGCTGCCCATCTTTTCGCACGCCGCGGCGATTGCCAGCATTTCGGCATGGTTGCAGGCGTTTCCGCGTTCTTCAACTTGGTTGCGGGCGCTAGCAATCACGCCTAAGTCTTGCACAATTACCGCACCAACGGGGATTTCACCACAATTTGCCGCCTCAGCAGCAAGTTCAAATGCGATATTCATGAAATCTTTATGATTTTCTGGCATAATTATACTATGCCGAATTTACATCAATTTGTCGACCTACATTGTGAAAGAATTGCCGATGGGATCACCGGTGAGCCGCTCAATACTGTCACAAATTTGCTATATTTTGTCGTGGCATATTTCTTATTCAAAAGCTATCGTGAGGCAGAAATTAGGGCGCCGCGGATCAAAGTGCTCATATATCTCATTATCGCATTCGGCATTGGTAGCGTGCTGTTTCACGCAAGTGCGCGGATGTGGGGTGCGATTTTTGACGTGATGCCGATTGTGTTTTTCGCGATATTCTACCTCTATCTTTTCGCTCGGCATGTGCTGCGCCTTAGCCGAACAAAGGCGGTTCTGTTGTTGGGAGTCTTTGTGCTCGCAAATGCGGTGTTCAAGACCTATGTGATTAAAGCACCTGACGGCCATGTTTCGCTGATTCCGAGCATTTTGGTGATGTATTGCATTGCCCTATTTATGTTCGCAACCAAAAATCGGTCTGCCATGCGTTTTTCAAGCGCCACTCTGGTAGCTACCCTAGCCGCCACTTTCCGCGCGGTAGATTCGTATATGAACGGCGCTGATATGTGTCACCATTTCCCGACAGGAACGCATTTCTTGTGGCATTTGTTGATGGCAGGATTTGTTTATATTGTAACCGAAGATGTGATCTTGCGCTGTAAGGCTCACAGACAAGAGCTGTTGATGGCGCGCAGAAGAAAGCTAAAACGTGTTGCGAAAAAACGAATGGATCGGCGCAAAAAACTGAAAGCAAAAAGCATCATGTCGATAATTTCGGACCATTAGTATTTAATTGTTTCCCCGCTGCGCCCTTTGGCCTTGCAGACTGAAACGCGCTCATGGCTGAGTTTTTTAATTTCTTCCCCACTCGCCTACTGTCTCGCAGACTAAGGAAGCACTTCGTGCGCTCAAGGCTGGCAAGGCCTGCTGGCCTTGAGGGGTAAGAGGTTTATTTAGAGCCAGAAATTCTTTTATATAGCTCTATCCATTTGCTTATGAACAAATCCACTTCATCCTTTGTGGTTTCGTAGCCGATTGAGATGCGGATGGAGTTTTGGGGTTGTTCAACTTCCATGGCTTGCAAAATGCGTGATGTTTCTACCTTGCCAGAGCTGCATGCTGCGCCGCTGGAGAGCATTATGTTGCTCATGTCGAAATGGATAAGCTGGGTTGCAGCTTCGATGTTGGGCATGACGATGTTCGTCGTGTTTGGCAGGCGTGGCGCTGTGGCGGAATGGATGATGGCGCTTGGGCAGGCCGCCAAGATTGTTGCTTCTAGATAGTCCCGCAATTCGCGAATTTCTTGCGCTTCTTCCAGCAATTGTGGCATCATCTCTGCTAGTTTTGTGAGGCCTGTGATGGCAACCACATCTTCAGTTCCCGCGCGTTTTCCTTGCTGCTGTCCACCTCCAAGCATGAAAGGTTTTAGCTCAATATCGGGGCGGAATGCTAGCGCCGCTGCACCTACTGGTCCACCAACTTTATGGGCGCAAATTGTCATGAAATCAGCGCCAAGTTCTTGCATGTTGAGGCGAATTTTGCCGAATGCTTGAACGGCGTCTAAGTGCAAAAGTGCGCCATGTTTTTTGCATAATTCTGCGATTGGTTTCATCTTCTGCACTACGCCAGTTTCATTATTGGCGAGGATGATTGAGACTAGTTTTGGGGAGAGGGTTTTCAACAAATTCTCCAGCTCTTCCAGCTTAATTAGCCCCGCAGAATCAACAGGAATTTGGACTGCATTTGCGGCGGGTTTTAGGACGGAATCATGCTCGATTGATGATATTATTTTGCTGTCCGCTTGCGCCATTGCCAAATTATTCGCCTCAGTTCCTGAGCTGCAGAAAATCAATTTTTCAGCGCCGATTGCGCCTAGAATTATGGCCTTTGAACTTTCCGCAATGCTGCGAGCGGCTCGTCCAGATTTGTGGATTGATGATGGGTTGAGCGGTGCTCCCATTGCAGCAATCATCGCTTCTTGCACTTCTTTGCGTAAGGGTGATGTGGCGTTATAATCTAGATAAATTTGTGCCATAATTTGTGCTATTTCTTCTCAATTACATCTTGCAGAGTTTGCGAACCTAGATAGTCTTTTATGGAATGCGTTAGGCCTTTCCAGAGATCGTGGGTGAAGCATTTGGCTTTCTCTGGCCCGCAGATGCTTGAGGTTGGGCTGCATGCTGTCATTTTTAGGCTCTCGTCAACGGCTTCTACAATATCAAGAATTTTGGTGCTGTTAGTGCCGTTGGCAATGAAATATCCACCACCTGGGCCTTTGATTGCGGAGACTAAGCCTGCCTTTTTCAGCTTGGCAAAAATTTGTTCTAAATAATTTAGTGCAATGTCTTGGCGCTCTGCAATTTCAGCCAGTTTGATGGGCGCGCCATCTCGTTCATTGGCAAGTACGGCAATATCGAGCATTGCGGTTACGGCATATCTGGCTTTGGTTGTTAATTGCATGATCTAAGCTTCGAGCTATTTCCCTTCCCAATTGTCTGCTGTTTTTTTGAGTTCTTTTTCTAACTTGGCAACTTTCTTTGCCATCTTATCGAATTTTCTCATCACCATATCTGGCAGCTCATCTGCGGAAATTCCGTAGGCTGCGAATTCACCAGCTTCGGCATTTTTGCATTCGTCAGAAACATTGCGCGCTGGCACCCCAACCATGGTTGCATTTGCGGGAACGTTTTTCACGACAACGGCGTTTGAGCCGATTCTTGCACCTGCCCCAACTTCAATTGCGCCAAGCAATGCAGCGCCTGAGCCGATGATAACTTCGTCGCCAATTTGCGGGTGGCGGATGCCGGGCTTGGCAGAAACGCCGCCCAAAGTTACGCCGTGATAGATGGTGACATTGTCGCCAATTTTTGCGGTTTCGCCAATCACCACGCCCATGCCATGGTCAATGAACAGCCCTTCTCCAATTTTTGCGGCTGGGTGGATTTCAATACCTGTGAGGAAGCGGGCAATTTGTGATATCCAGCGCGCGAAAAAGCGGAGTTTCATGCGCCATAAGCGGTGCGCGAAACGATAGATCATGATTGCGTGGAAGCCTGGGTAGGAAAAAACCACGTCAAGACGAGACTTCGCCGCGGGGTCGCGGGCGAGGCAGGAGTCTATTTCTCGGTTTAATCTCTCGAACATCTATGCATAATTAGTGCCCGCCGCGGAGATAGTCAAGTTTTTGCATCTTGACCACTCAGGTGTGGGTGCTTATATTGTTATTTATGAAAAAACTTCTTATCGCACTTTTGCTCCCAATTTCAATCAGCGCTTGTTCTGGCTTGGGTGGTGACACTTCTAGCTTTCCTAAGGATAATGAGGATTCTCGACTTGAACGCCGTGGCAAAATCACTGGCGAAGGTGGATTGCAAATTTTTGACACTAGCGATGGAGAAGAGGAATCGTCAGGAAATGGAATTGGTGTGAACAGCTTTTTATGGCGTGCAACAATTGATACAATCGGCTTTATGCCAATTGACCAAGCCGACCCGTTTGGTGGCGTGATTACGACAGACTGGTATGAAGACTCTGCTGCGAGTGGCGAGCGTTTGAAGATTAATGCGTTGATCTTGGATGAGAAATTGCGTGCCGATGGCGTGAGAGTTTCTGTGTTTAAGCAGAATATTGACGAGGCAGGAAATTGGCGCGATGTCAGCGTTGATAAAGAAGTTAGCCGCAAAGTTGAGAATAAGATTCTGTCCCGTGCACGCGAGCTGCGCGTTAGCCAAACTGGTAGGTAGTTTTTAGTTTCCTCCCCGCTAGTTTTTTAATTTCCTCCCCGCTACGGCTTCGCCTTGCAGACTGAGAATGCTCAGGGCTGCTGGTTCTGAATTAATATGTAACGATCACGAGGCATCGCCGAAGTGCAAGGCTATTGAGGGCGCAAGGCTTTAGTGCCGATTGAACGATAGAGCTACGTCAGCGGCCGAAGAGCGTCATTATAAACTAACAGTCGCGCTATACTCTGGCGTTTCTTGCATGTGGATGCGGGTGCATTTGGCTGGGTCGCCTGCGAATAGTTTTGGGCAGACTTCTTGGATTAGATATTGCCCTAAATTCTCAGCGGTGGGGTTGAAGGGGAGGTAGAAAATTTTCTGCTTTGTAATTGCAGAAATCCCTTCGCCCAGTTCGCGGTCGGATTCGTGGAGGATGATGTTGTGATCCCAATTCTCGGCGAACCAGTTGATGATTTTTGTGCGGGCGGAGTCAAATTCAATTACCATCCCGTCTTCTAGCTGCTCTGCCTCAAAGGTGAAGTCTACGCTATAGAAATGGCCGTGCAGTGCTTGGCACGGGATGTCAACGCTGAGCAAGCGATGTGCGCCTGTGAATGGGATTGTGACGGTGCATGTTGTCTTCATAGTCAGCTCCTAGCTAAGTGCGGCGCAGGCTTTGGCAATTCTTTCGCAAGCTTTTACCAAATTATCAGTAGAAGTTGCATATGAAATTCTGAAATGCGGATCTAGGCCGAATGCGATGCCTGGAACAACTGCAACGCCTGCATCTTCGAGGAAGTATGTAGCGAGGTCTGTACTGCTCTTAATTTCCACACCGCCTGGAGTTTTTTTGCCGAGCAGGCCTGAGAATGATGGGTAAACATAGAACGCACCTTCAGGGCTTGCGCAGCTCATGCCTTCGATGGCGTTGAGGGCGTTTACCACCAAGTCACGGCGGGATGCGAATTCTGTTCTCCAGCCATCAAGGAATGTTTGATCTCCTTCCAATGCTTCAACAGCAGCCGCTTGGCTGATTGATGAGGCGTTTGAAGTTGATTGCGATTGTAGCTTGGCAATTGCTTTCACTAAGCCTGCATCGCCCACGCCATAACCAATTCTCCAGCCTGTCATTGAATAGGCCTTGGAAACGCCGTTCACAATCAGTGTACGATCTTGCAGTTTTGGTTCAACTTGCACAATATTGGCAAATTCAAAGCCGTCATAAACCAAATGCTCATAAATATCATCTGTCATCACCCAAACATGCGGATGCTTCAACAGCACATCGGCCAATGCTTGTAGCTCGGCTTTGCTATAGGCCGCGCCTGTTGGGTTGCTTGGGGAATTTAGGATCAGCCATTTTGTTTTTGGCGTAATTGCTGCTTCAAGCTGTTCAGCTTTTAGTTTGAAATCACCTTCGCACTCAACAAAAACGGGCACGCCGTCTGCGAATGACACGATGTCTGGATATGAAACCCAATATGGCGCAGGGATAATAACTTCGTCGCCTTCGTTCACGCTGGCTAGGATTGCATTGAAAATCACCTGTTTCCCACCTGTCCCAACAATCACGTTTTCAGCCTTATAATTCAGCCCATTTTCGCGAGAAAATTTATCAATAATCGCCTTTTTGAGGGCTGGAGTGCCGCCTACAGGAGTGTATTTTGTCTGCCCCGCATCCATCGCTTTCTTGGCTGCTTCGCAGATATGGTCTGGTGTATTAAAATCTGGCTCGCCAGCTCCTAGCCCAATGATATCCTTGCCCTCGGCTTTTAGCTCGGCTGCTTTTGTTGTCACTGCAATTGTTGGTGACGGCTTGATTTTGGACATTCTTTTTGAGACAATATTCATATATTTCAACTTCTTATATTTTAAATGTTAAATAAACGCTTGATTTTATCCGCATAATATTATATGCTACTCGTACATTTTGAATCTAAGTACTCTTTTAGTTTACTTCTTTATTTGTGCAACTACTTTATTTAATTATTAACAAAGCTTGACAAAGTCACTTTGATTCGTTAAATAGGCGTAGTTATTAACCTGATTTTAATTAGTTTTTGTAATAATAAAATCCGCTGGATCCAAACAGCTGACCGCATTTTTTACGAAAAAGGAAAAAGAATATGAAAAGTTACAGCTTTGTAGCACTATTAACTGCACTGTCATTTTTGGCAGTATTAAATGTTCCTGCGAACGCGCAAGACGGCTATGGCTATGGTCATCAGAATGTTGCGCCAAGCCAGCAGGTTGCTCCGCAAGCTCAGGATAACTATTATTCAGTGCCGCCAGCATATCAGGGGCAATATTACCCGCAAGAAACTCAAGGCGCAGTTGGTTATTATGGTACGCAAGACACTAGCAGCAATACTGCTGCCGAAGATGACTACTACTACTATTATTACTAGTCTTCGTAATTTATAAGATGAAACAAGGCGCTTTAGGGCGTCTTTTTTGTCGACTATTGAAAGATTCCCTAACATCCTATAAGCTGACTAGAAGATGAAACTTTATGCGCGCTATATATTAAAGAACCTGCTACTGCCAACGCTTTTGGTGGCAATTTCGCTAGTGTGCGTGGCATGGTTGAACCGCTCGCTTAGCTATATTGAAATTATCGTGAGCCAAGGCTTCCCGCTTTCTGACTTCATATATTTCGTGGCATTGCTGCTCCCGAATTTATTAGAATTTGTGCTGCCAATCTCGGTTTTCTGTGCGACGATCTATGTATATAACAAGCTGCTTTATGAAAGTGAACTATTAGTGCTAAAAGCTGCGGGAGTGAGCCGTTTGGGGTTGGCTAAGCCAGTGATTGCTTTTGCGATTATACTCACAGCAATTGGCTATTTGTTAGCGCTCTACATCCAGCCACTCGCTGCGCGTGAATTTCGTGATATGCAATTTGAGATGCGCGATAATTATACAAGTGTGCTGTTGCGTGAGGGTGTTTTTAACAATCCTACTGATGGCTTTACTGTCTATTTGAAGAAGCGTGAGGACGATGGTTTGCTGCGTGGGATTTTGGTTCACGATAGCCGCGATGAAGGTAAGACGGTTACGATGATGGCTGAAGAAGGAAGGTTAGAGCCTACCTCGCAGGGACTGAAATTTTATATGAAAAATGCAAGCCGCCATACGATTGATAAGAAAACTGGCGAGGTCAGTATTTTATATTTCGATTCCTATCCTGCGGATATAAATTTCTATGCCACCGAGCAGGGTGAGCGGCCTTTGAAGAAGGATGAGAGGTTCTTGGACGAGCTGTTTTATCCTGCTGACGAGCAGCTGGATAGGCAGCAGCGGAAGTTCAATGCCGAAGCTCATCAGCGTCTAACATGGCCACTTTTCAGTCTCACATTGCCTATGCTTGTGGTTGTGGTTTTGCTGTCTGGAGACTTCAACCGCCGTGGGCAGTCGCGCAAAATTATTATGGCGGTGGTCGCTGGTTTATTATGTGTTGTGCTGGCGATCGCGCTCAAAAATATGATCTCTGGCGGTAAGCAGTTTGCGGTTTATGCGCTGTATCTTTTGCAGCTTCTGCTTGTGGCTTTTTCAGTCGCATTTTTGATGAAAAGTCGGCAGCGGGTGAAGAAATCAAAATATTTGGAGGGTAAATGATAGGCTCCAAATTATTCTTCTATTTTTCACGAAACTTCCTGCTCTGGGTTGGGGTTGGAATGTTTGTTTGTGCTTCGCTAATCTTCTTGGTGGATATTGTGGAGATGCTGCGGAAAAGCTCGAACTTGGATGTTTCGTTTTTCAAAATCTTGCAAATATCGTTTTTGCGTTTGCCTAACTTGGTTCAACAAATTGCTCCTTTCGCATTCTTGTTTGGTGCAATTTTGTTTTTTACTAAGCTAAACCGCCGTCTAGAAATTGTGATCTCTAGGGCTTCTGGGGTTTCAATCTGGCAATTCTTAATGCCGCCAATTTTTACTAGCTTGCTTGTTGGGGGCTTTATGATTTTGGCTTTCAATCCGTTGGCTGCGGCTATGAATGAGCGGGCGAGTGAGATTTCGGATGGATATTTTGAGAACTCGGTGAGTCGCATCAAGGTTTCAGATTCTGGCCTTTGGCTGAAGCAAATTAATGCGGATAAAAGCGAAACTCTGATGACGGCGACGAATATTTCTGCAGATAATAAGAAGTTCCGAGATGTCGCGATTTTTGAGTTCTCAACGCGCAATGAATTTCTGCGCAGAATCGATGCACAAATTGCGGTTTTGCGCGACGGTAGCTGGCTGTTTAGTGATTTGGTGGTTAATGAGCCGAACAAATTGCCAGAGCGTTTTTCAAGTTTCGAGATGCCGACCAATCTAACTTTGATGCAAATTCAGGAGAGCTTCTCAGAGCCTGAGAGCCTTTCATTCTGGGAGCTGCCAGAGTTTATCGAAATTCTGGAAGAGTCTGGGTTCTCGGCGTTACGACATAAGTTGCATTTCCATACTATCCTCACGACACCAATTCTGCTGGTGGCGATGGTGCTTATTGCGAGCGTGTTCTCACTGCGTTTCTCGCGGCAAAATAATAATGCGATCCTGATATCGGGCGCTGTTTTTACAGGCTTTGTATTTTACTTTATCGCCAAGCTTATTGCGTCCTTTGGAATTGCAGGAAACATGCCTGTTATTATGGCCGCGTGGGCTCCTGCGGTGATTTTTATTTTGGTGGGAATTTGGGCTCAGCTGAATCTGGAAGATAGCTAATTTTGTAAAATGGCAAGCGTCGCCAGCAAGTCTGCCTCAAGTGCTGTGGGTGCTGTGACTGTTATGGCTTTGCTATTTGTGGCGCCTGTTTTCGGGTTGACTATATGATTCTCTTGCACATAATCTCCACCCAAATTGCTTGATGTCGCAATTGCCTCATTCTCTAACTCATAAACTTTTCCACCGCTCAGAATCTTCCATTTTCTTCCATTGGGATGAGTGCCGAGCGCATATTTTTCGCCTAAGTCCACTAGCGCGTTTGTGATGCCATTGGCCTGCAAAACTTCGGCAACTTTATCAGTAATGAACCCTTGAGCGATTGAGTTCAGGGTGATGCTTGTGCCTTTCTTGCGGAAGTAAATTATGCGCTTATCGACGATTATATTTTGATAATTGATAAGCGCTGTGTCGCCATCTTTTCTCCAGTGGGCTTGAACTGTAGGGTCAAAAACCCCATTTGTTTCACGTGAAACATTGACGGCAAAATGTAAGAGCTTTACGAAGTCTGGGGATGGGTTTTTTATGAAGCCTTGTTTGTTTAGTTGCACAATTTCGGAAGTGGGGGCGTAGAGCGAGAAGATGTTTTCTTGGCGTTTTATTTCTGAGAATGCGGAATCAAATGCTTGCCTCGCGGACGCTGCATCTGCTGCATAAATTTTGATACTTGCGTCTGCTCCAAGTGCAATTCCATTCCATTCAAACAGCTTTTCCGCATGTGCGTTTAGGGGAGCGAGGAGCAGCAAGATTATTGCGCAAAACTTCACTTCATCTTCCTGATTTTGATATAGTTATAGATGCCCGTGCCGATCAGGGCGAGTAGTGACAGGGCGGCTATGTCCATGACAATAGGGCCGCTTACGCCCGCAATTGTTCCGCTATGTAGGTCGATTATGATGCGTTCTAGGGTGATGAGAGGCTGGTCAATTTGCGCGAGTTCTGCGGCGCTCATTTCCATTCCATACCAGCTGAGGAGAGAGGGGAAGCTCATGTCCACTTCATCCAAACCAAGGCTGCGTGAATGGTTGATTAAGATGCCGGTGATGGCGAGAATTGCGAGGAAGAGAGATGCGAAAAGACCGACTGTATAGTGCCAGACATAGAACATCCGACGCAGTGATTTCTTCCTAGTTTTTTGGCTTTTCTTTGTCATCACTCAGCACTTTACCATGTAAATACAGCGCAAGGCGAGCCATTTTTTTCAGCGCGCGGACAGAGAGCGTTGCGCCTGATATTCCGTCAATCCCGTCGTCCAATTTCCCGTCTTCATCTAGAGCAACTTCTTTAAATTGGTCGGTAAAAAATGGATATTTAACTTCCCACCCATGACTTTCGCGATAGACAAGCACTTGCACATTTTCTAATGCGTCTCCTTGAATGGTGAAGCCTGTGGTGATGGGTTTATATTTGCCTATTTCTTCCAAAATCCAGACAGTTTTGTCGCCTTCTTGCCAATATTC
>JALZVI010000243.1 GCA_023301015.1 Rickettsiales bacterium
AAAAATGACCTGAGCAAGCTTGCTGGCCACAAAAAGCAAATTAACTTCGCGGCTAATAGCAAAGCTGCGGCTGGATATATTGAGAAGCTGTTGGCGAACCAAGATATGGCGCCGAAAAACATCGATTCATTCAAGAAATTGCAGAATGTTTCACGTGAAACAATTGCAATTTTACCCCTAGAATTGGAGCAGGGGTTTGAGACGAAGGGCCAGTTATTCATCTCCGAGCAAGATATTTTTGGTGACAGATTCTCCCGCAACATCCGCAAGAAGAAGCGCTCAGAAAACTTCATGGCTGAGGCGGAAAGCTTTGAAGTGGGCGAGTTGATTGTTCATGAAGACCACGGCATCGGGAAGTTTGCAGGGCTCGAGATTTTGGAAGTTGATGGCATCCGCCACGAAGTTGTGCGCTTGCTATATGACGGCGATGACCGCCTGTTCGTGCCAGTTGAGAATATTGACCTAATCACGCGTTTTGGCGCGGACGATGGTGCAACAAGGCTCGACAAGCTGGGCGGCACAAACTGGCAAGAGCGCAAGGCACGCCTGAAAAAGCGCATCAAAATAGCGGCTGACGGTTTGCTGAAGATCGCGGCTGAACGGAAATATAAGCAAGCGCCAGTGATTAATATTGAGAATACGGAATATGAAGATTTCTGCGCCAAATTTCCGTTTACTGAAACTGAAGACCAGCAGGCAGCGATTGATGATGTTATAGACGATTTGGCAAAAACCACGCCGATGGATAGGCTAGTTTGTGGCGATGTTGGCTTTGGCAAAACGGAAGTTGCCTTGCGCGCGGCGTTCGTGGCTGCCAGCAATAATCATCAAGTTGCACTAATTTGCCCAACCACCCTCCTCGCGCGCCAGCATTTTGCGGGTTTTGAGAAGCGGATGAAGGCGCATGGAATTGAAGTTCGTCAAATCTCACGGATGGTTACTGCCGCTGAAATTCGCAAAACCAAGGCTGCGCTGAAGGCTGGGACGGTTGATATTGTTGTCGGCACGCACGCGCTGTTTTCTGACGATATTGAATATAAGCGCCTAGGGCTGCTGATTATTGATGAGGAGCAGCGTTTTGGCGTTGGGCAGAAGGAAAAAATTAAGAAGATGAAGTCTAACGTCCATGTTCTCACCCTCTCCGCCACGCCAATTCCGCGCAGTTTGCAGCTGGCAATTTCGGGCATCCACGAGCTTTCTATCATCGCCACCCCGCCCGTTGACCGCCTTGCCGTGCGCACTTTTGTCTCCAATTATGACGAGCTGCAAATTAAGGAAGCTATTTCACGTGAGCGTAACCGTGGTGGCCAAACTTTCTACGTCGCCCCGCGCCTTGAGCAGCTTGAGGAAATATATTCCCGCCTGCGCAAGCTAGTGCCAGAGGCGACAATTGCGCAAGCGCACGGGCAGATGAAGCCGGCTGAGCTGGATGAGGTGATGAACCAGTTTTACGACGGCAAGTTCGACATTTTGCTGTCCACCACCATCGTTGAAAGCGGGCTGGATGTTCCGAGCGCGAACACGATGATTATCCATCGCGCTGACATGTTCGGCCTTGCGCAGCTCTATCAACTGCGCGGCAGAGTAGGGCGCTCAAAGCAGCGGGGCTATGCATATTTAACGCTGCCAAAGCGCGGGACGTTGAGCAAAAATGCGTATAAGCGCCTTGAGGTGATGCAGGGGCTGGATAATCTGGGCGCTGGCTTCTCAATCGCCTCGCATGATATGGACATTCGCGGGTTCGGGAATTTGCTGGGCGAGGCGCAGAGCGGGCAGGTGAAGGAAGTTGGGATCGAGCTTTATCAAAAGATGCTACGTGAAACAATTTTGCGCCTGCGCAGTCAAGAAGATGCGGATGTTGCGATCCAAGAAGAGCATAAATTTGTGCCCAACATCAATTTGGGCATCAGCGTACTGATCCCTGATTATTATGTCGAAGATCTGGATTTGCGCATGGGGCTATATAAACGTGCGGCGAGTTTGCGTGATGAGCAGGAGATTGAGGCGTTTGAATTTGAGCTGGCGAACCGTTTTGGCAGCATTCCGCGCGAAGTTTTGTCGCTGCTGGAGACGATGAAGCTGAAGATCTTGTGTTTGCAGCTAGGAATCTCAAAAATTGATGTTGGCACAAAGGCGATGGTTTTGCAGTTTATTGAGCAGCCGAAAATCTCTCCCGAGGCGATTATAAGCTTTGTGCAGGCCAATGCAGACCGCGTGAAAATGAAGCCGCCTAGCAAGCTGCTTTTTGCGATTGATGCCGATGCGACAAATGAATTGTTGATTTTTTCACTCGAACAGGATTTAAAGATACTGCAGGGAAACAAGGAGTAGCTATGAGTGTAATGCCAGATGTATGGATTCGGGAACAGGCGCAGAAAAATGCGATGATTGAACCGTTTGAGGAGAAATTGAGCAAGGAAGGCCTAATTTCATACGGCCTGTCATCCTATGGCTATGACGCGCGCGTTGCACCAGAATTTAAGATTTTTACGAATGTTGATTCTGTTACCGTTGACCCGAAGAATTTTAACGAAGATGGCTTTGTGGATCGCAACACAGACGTGTGCATTATTCCGCCAAATAGCTTTGTACTGGCAAGAACTGTGGAATATTTCAAAATCCCACGCGACACGCTTGTAATATGCCTCGGAAAATCTACATACGCACGCTGTGGTATCATTGTAAACGTTACTCCGCTTGAGCCTGAGTGGGAAGGGCATGTGACTTTGGAGTTCTCAAACACCACGCCATTGCCCGCAAAGATCTATGCAAATGAGGGGGCTTGCCAGTTTATTTTCCTGAAATCGGACATAGAATGCGAGACTTCTTACGCCGACAGAGCAGGTAAATATATGGGGCAGCAAGGCGTTACATTACCGAAAATCTTGGGTAAGAAATAGCAGCCTTGAGCTAAGTTTCAGTCTGCCAGCGCCTTGGCGCGCAGCGGGGCAGCAATTAAATATTTGAGAAAGTTTTGCGGATAATCGCCATTGCTTCGTCAACATGGGCGCGGGTGATGATTAGCGGTGGAAGGAAGCGAACCACATTCTGGCCAGCTGCATTCACTACAAGCATATTGTCACGCAGTTTCAGAATCAGGTCGATATTCACTAGATTGTCTTGCACCTTCAGGCCGCGCATTAGGCCATAGCCACGCACTTCTTCAACGATCTCTGGAAATTCGTCGCAAATCTTTTGCAATTCATCGCCCATATATACACCCATTTCCTGCACAGATTCCAAGAACCCATCTTCAAGCGCCAAGTCTAGCACTGCGTTACCCACTGCCATTGCTAGTGGGTTCCCGCCAAATGTCGTTCCGTGTGATCCAGCCTTCAAAGTGGCTGCAACAGGTTCTTTCATTAAGCATGCACCCAGAGGGAAGCCGCCGCCAATGCCTTTGGCGATGCTCATTACATCTGGTTCAATTCCGCAATGCTCATGCGCAAACAACTTGCCGCTGCGCCCTACTCCGCATTGAATTTCGTCAACGAAAAGCAGCAAATCATTCTCGTCGCAAATATCACGCAAAGCGCTGAGGAAGCCTTTTGGCAATGGCATAATTCCGCCCTCACCCTGAATTGGCTCAACCAAGATTCCGGCTGTTTCTTTTGTCACCGCGGCTTTAACTGCGTCTAAATCAATCGCTACCTTGTCAAAACCTGGCAAGCGCGGCTCAAAGCCTTCAAGCACTTTGTCTGAACCAGTAGCTGCAATTGCCCCAGTTGTGCGACCATGAAATGCGCCGTCAAAGGTGATGATACGGTTTTTATGCGCTTTTCCATTCTCATAGAAATATTTGCGAATTGCCTTAATCCCACATTCAACCGCTTCTGCGCCCGAGTTGCAGAAAAACACTGAGTCTGCAAATGTGTGCTCAGCAAGTCTGTGTGATAGGCGGGTTAGCTCATCAATTGAGAACGCGTTTGAAACATGCCAAAGTTTGTCGGCCTGATCTTTCAATGCTTTCACCAGATAAGGGTGCGAGTGGCCAAAGGCGTTCACTGCAATTCCTGAGAGGAAATCGAGATATTTATCGCCGTCTTTTGTGTATAAATAAACCCCCTCACCGCGGTCGAATGAGATTGGTGAGCGATTATAGACGGGCATTACTGGAGAAATTGTCATTGAAAACCTTATAATTTGTAGATTATTAATATATAACTTTGGCCTAGCCAATCAATAGCATATATATAATAATATAAGATAACGGCAAAAGTTTAAGAGATTATGAAAGAATTCCACTTACATTTAGTTTCAGATTCCACTGGCGAGACGGTTTCGAGCGTTGCGAGAGCGGCATGTGCGCAGTTTGACGAGGCGGAAGCGGTTGAGCATGTGTGGTCGATGATTCGCACAAAGTCCCAAATTGAGAAGGTTTGTGACAAAATTGAAGAAAACCCAGGCATAGTTTTCTTCACAATTGCCAACGATATTATGGCCGAGATTCTGCGTGAGAAATGCGGCGAGCTTGGCATTCCCGTTGTTCCCGTAATCAACCGTGCTTTGCGTGAGATGTCATATTTCCTAGGCATGCAGCCAACCCATAAGCAGGGCGGGCAATATGAGATGGATGAGGATTATTTCGAGCGCGTGGAGACTATCAATTACGCTCTCTCGCATGATGATGGGCAGGCGACGTGGGAGCTGGAAGAGGCGGACATTGTGATTGTCGGCGTTTCACGCACATCAAAATCGCCGACGACAATGTATTTGGCATATAGGGGCTATAAGGCTGCGAACGTGCCTTACGTTCCGGGTTGCGAGCTCCCAGGGGACTTACATAATCTGAAGAAGCCGTTCGTGGTTGCGCTGACTATCGGTGCCGACAGGCTTACCCAAATTCGTAAAAGTCGCATTGCTTCGCTTGATGACAAGCAGGATGGCGAATATACGGATATTGAGAGCATAATGGGCGAAATTGCGGAGGCTAAGAAATACTTCCTAAAGAATAAATGGCCGATTATCGATGTTACGCGCAAATCTGTTGAGGAAACTGCGGCGATAATCATTCAGAAATATAGCGAAAAAAGGAGCGTGCAGAGAAATGAGCAGTTTGAGAGTTAAGAGCAGGGCTTTGAGAAAGGCATTTATCCTCGGTGACCCGATTGAGCATTCGCTTTCGCCCGATATCCATGGCTATTGGCTGCGAGAGCACGGGATTGATGGCAGCTATGAGGCGTTCAACGTTCCTCCTGCTTATTTGGCGAAGACTTTGCGGAAATTAGCGGCGGAGGGATATGTGGGTGGCAACATCACAATTCCGCACAAGGAAAAGGCGCTGATGCTTTGTGATGAACTTTCTGACGCTGCGCGCGAAATTGGTGCGGTGAATACGATTATATTCAAAGATGGCAAGGTTTTCGGCGATAATACAGATGCTTATGGCTTTATGGAGAACATTGTTTCACGTGAAACATTTGCATTTGAAGGCAAAAAAGCGCTGGTTCTAGGGGCGGGTGGAGCAAGCAGGGCTGTGGTTTATGCGTTGCAAAAGGCGGGCAGTGAAGTGCTGATTGCAAACAGAACGGCTGAGCGGGCTGAGAAATTGGCGGAGAACTTTGGCTGTGGCGTTTTGGATTGGGGCAAGCTGAGCGAGTTGAATGACATCGATTTTCTGGTTAACACCACGTCTTTGGGTATGGAAGGGCAGGACGCGCTGTCGATTGACTTAACCGCGCTGCCGAGCAGTGCATTGGTGACTGACATTGTTTATAACCCGCTAGAAACTGAGCTTCTGAAGCAGGCGAATGAGCGTGATCTGAAGGCGGTTGACGGGTTGGGTATGCTTTTGCATCAGGCTGTTCCAGGTTTTGAAAAATGGTTTGGCGCACGCCCCGAAGTGACGCCAGATTTGCGCGATTCCGTGCTGAAGGCGCTGAAAGCGAGAGAGGAAAAATGGGTTCTGAAAGAGGGCGTATAGTTGGGCTAACTGGCTCAATCGCTAGCGGAAAATCTTATATATTGCAGCTCTTTGCTGAGCAGGGACTTCCAACGCAAAGCTCTGATGCTGTTGCGCATGAGCTGCTTGATGGCGAGGCGTCTGACGAAGTGGCTGCGGAGTTTCCTGACGCTGTTGAGAATGGTAAGATAAATCGCCAGAAGCTAGGCGCGGAAGTTTTTGCAGATGGCTTGAGAAAGAAGGCGCTTGAGGCAATAATCCACCCGTTAGTGCGAGCGCGGAATATTGAATTTGCTGAGAATGCTGGTGCTGATTTTGTGGTTATCGAGATTCCGCTTTTATATGAATCAGGCGCGGAAGAGTATTGTGACTTTGTGATTGCGATAAATGTTTCACGTGAAACAATTGAAAAAAGAGCCCTTTCTCGGAAGGGGATGACGCCTGAGAAGCTGGCGCAAATTTTGGCGACGCAAATACCAACGCAAGAAAAGCTAGAGCTTGCGGAGTTTGTAATTGATAATGACCACGGGGATGATACAGTAGGGCAGGTTAGAGAAATTATTGCGCGGATAGGTAAAAAATTATGAGAGAGATTTCGTTAGATACAGAAACAACGGGCCTTAGCGCGAAAAACGGCGATAGGGTGATTGAGATTGGTGCGGTTGAGATGGTCGACAAAATCCGCACGAATAAGCAATATCATGTGTATATCAACCCACAATACCCTGTTGCAGAAGGTGCGTTCAAGGTGCATGGGCTTTCCAACGAGTTTTTGGAAGACAAGCCGCTGTTTGGCGATGTGATTGACGGCTTCATAGAGTTTATCGGTGATTCTCCGCTCATCATCCACAATGCGCAGTTTGATATGGGCTTCATAAACCATGAGCTTGGGCTGCTAAGACGCCCGAGCATTGAATTTGGCCGCGCTGTGGACACACTGCTACTGGCACGCAAGAAATATCCGGGTGCGCAGAATAGTTTGGATGGCTTGTGCAAACGTTTTGGCATTGATTTAACCGACAGAACTTTGCATGGCGCGTTGCTGGATGCTGAACTTTTAGCAGATGTTTATGCTGAGCTTATGGGCGTTGGCGCAAACCAGCGCAATCTGCTTTTTGCGGCGAACCGTGAGAAGGAAGCTAACATTGATGATATTGTTGAGCTCAAGCCAAAAGATAGCCGCTTTTATGAGCCTCGTGCATTCCCATCCACGGATGAAGAAAAAGCTGCGCATCGCGAGTTTGTTAAAGGCCTAGGAAGCGAATTTTGGGCTTAGGCTTGAGGAGTTATAATGCCTGAGAATTTTACTATTACGAATAATGAAGAAGGATTGCGGATCGATAAGTGGTTTCGCAAGCAATATCAATCTGCGCCTTACAGCATGTTCGCCAAGCTGCAGCGGAAGAAGAAGATTAAGGTGAACCGCGCGCGCGTTGCGGCAGATTTTGTGCTGAATGCTGGCGATAAGGTTGTGATTTTCAATGATATGGCAACTGTTGCTGGCAATGATCGCCCGAGGAAGAGGGAAGCTAACGAGGTCACGCAAAAGCATATTGATGATTTTAAGGAGATGGTGGTTTTTGAGAATTCGGACTATCTCGTGATCAATAAGCCGCACGGCCTTGCAAGTCAGGGCGGAAGCGGGATCTCGATTTCTGTGGATGATATTATCCATGCGATTTCGGAGCGCTATAAATTGGTGCACCGTCTTGATAAGGATACGAGCGGATGTTTGGCTATAGCTAAGAAAACAACGGCTGCTGCGAGATTTGCTGAAGTGTTGCAAAGTGGAGGTATCCGCAAGAAATACCTCGCAGTTGTGCTAAATTCTCCGCCAAAGAAGCATGGATTTGTTGATCTGCCGTTGCTCAAGCGCGGCGCTAAGATGGAGAAGGTTGAGGTTGATTCCGAGGGTAAAGAGGCGAGAAGTGAGTATCGTCAGCTGCGTAAAATTAAGCAGAGGTATGCGCTGATGGAGCTGGAGCCGCATACTGGTAGAACGCATCAGCTGCGCGTGCATATGCTGGCGTTGGGTTGCCCGATTATGGGTGATGGGAAATATGGTGGGCAGGCTGTGTTTGCTGACGGGTTCTCTAAAAAGATGCATCTGCATGCCTTTAGTCTGTACAGTAAAGATCTGGGGATTGATGCGACTGCTGAGCTGCCTGAGCATATGGAGAATTTATGATCCGAATAATTGCGCTTTGCTTATTGCTCCTCACTCCAAATCTCTCAGCTGCCGAGGATGTTTCTCAGGAATACCTGTACCAGATTAGCTGGAGCGGTTTTAATGTTGGGAAAATCCTTTTTAAGGAAGAGAGAGTTGCGGATAAATATACAGTTTCGGCCGATATATCTTCGCAAAGCATAGCACGATATGTTTGGAAATATTCGAGTCTGAATATTGTTGAGGGACTAATTAGGAATGGAAAATATGTTCCGGAAAAATATCAAAGCAACTGGTGGAGAAAAAAGCAGAAGCAAGAAATTAAGCTTGGCTTTTCCAAAGATGGCGATGTTGTTGAAGAGAGCCTGGTGCCGCCTGAGCGGGTTGGGAAGCGCCCTGAGGTTGGTGATGAGTTCAAGAAAGCCGTTTTTGACCCCGTGTCGACAGCAATTGTTTCACGTGAAACAATCCGTGAAAAGCTGAAAAACAACCCAGATTACACAGGTGTTTTTACCATCCCTACGTTTGATGCGAAGCGCAGATTTGATGTCGAATGCACTGTGCATGGCTATGCGAATATAACATTCCGAGGAAAGCCGCGCCGTGTTTTGAAGGTTTCAATTGAGCGGCTTCCAATTGCTGGTTTTCGTGAGAAGGACCTGAAAGAAATGCGCGAGCAAAAGCAGGTCATTGAATTCTATTTGGATGAAGGCTTGATGCCAATTTGGGGCAATGCAAAAGCAGAGGTTGGTAGAGCAACTATTACGTTGCTGAATTAGTCCTAGCTTCATCCATAAGCTTGCGCATCTGCTTAATTGCGTGATCTAGCCCGCAGAAAATGGCCTCCCCAATCAGAAAATGGCCTATATTAAGCTCAATAACTTGGGGGATTGCCGCAATTTCTTGAACATTGCTGAAAGTGAGGCCGTGTCCGGCGTGGCACTCAATGCCTAGCTCCTCAACAAAAGCAGCCCCATCTATAATGCGCTGTAATTCCCCTGTCTTGCCGTGTGCATATGCGCCTGTATGAAGTTCAACAATATCAACGTCGAGCCTTTTGCAGGCGTCTAATTGCTCTTTTTCTGCATCTGCGAACAATGAAACGCGTATTCCTGCAGATTTAAGCTCATGCACATAGCGTCGTAAACCTTCTTCTTGTCTAGCAACATCCAGCCCGCCCTCTGTAGTGACTTCCTGGCGTTTCTCAGGCACTATGCAAGCGGCATTAGGGCGTGTGCGCAGGGCAATTCCTAGCATTTCGTCGGTTGCTGCCATCTCTAAATTCAGCGGCAGCGCAATTTCGGCCTTTAGCTCTTCAATATCCCGATCAGAAATATGGCGTCGGTCTTCGCGCAGATGTGCTGTGATTCCGTCCGCTCCCGCATCAGCTGCCAACTTTGCGGCGATTAATGGAGATGGGTGCGCGCCACCACGCGCGTTGCGGATGGTCGCTACATGGTCAATATTCACGCCAAGTCGGAGTTCTTGATTAGTCATGGTGTCAATATAAGCACAAAAAATAGGAAGTAAAGACAGCCTTGAGCGTGTTCAGTCTGGAAGGCGCAGCCGCCGCGGGGAACAAATTAAAACTATACGTCTAGATTAACTACATTCAGCGCATTTGACTGAATGAAATCTCTGCGTGGCTCAACAACATCGCCCATTAATGTGCTGAACACAATGTCGGCTTCGTCATTTTCATTCACCACAACTTGTAGCAATGTGCGCACTTCTGGATCTAGCGTGGTTTCCCAAAGCTGTTCGGCATTCATTTCACCCAAACCTTTGAAGCGCTGGATTGTTGCTCCTTTGCGGCCGAACTCTAGCAGGCCATCGAACAATTCTTTTGGTGTTTGAATGGTCTCTTCCACATTCTTACGCGCCAAAATTGCTTTTTTCTTATAGATATCCTTCAGCTCAACACTTAGCTCAGCAATTTGCTTTGCTTCAGCCAGTTGTAACAATTTTTCTTCAATGTCAAAGCTGTTGCTCACGCCACGTACAGTTTTTGTGAGGCGATATCCTGTGCCAACCACTTCGCATGTCCATTCTTCAATGCCGCCAATTGTTAGGTCATCTGCTAATTTCTCAGCAGTTGCTGCGTCAGCATTTTTGCCAAATGCGCCTGAGAAAATGGCGCTTTCAACAATGCGTTGCGGCAATTTTGCGCATAACGGAGTCAAAAGACCCGCATATTTGCGCAAGATAACAATAAACTCTGCCAATTTTTCGCCTTGCAGCTGCTTGCCATCAAAGTCTAGCGATGTATCATTCAAAGCCAGTTCAAAAAGCTTGTTTTCGAGCGATGCATCATCTTTCAAATATGTCTCAGACTGCCCACGTTTCAGCTTATAGAGTGGGGGCTGCGCGATATATAGATAGCCACCGTCAATCAGCTCGCGCATATGGCGGAAGAAGAAGGTGAGCAATAATGTACGGATATGGGCACCATCGACGTCAGCATCGGTCATGATGATGATTTTGTGGTAGCGGAGCTTTTCAGCGTTAAATTCGTCCTTAATCCCCGTTCCCATCGCGGTGATGAGAGTGCCGATTTCGGCTGAGTTTAGCATGCGGTCAAAGCGTGCTTTTTCTACGTTTAGAATTTTCCCACGGAGAGGCAAAATTGCTTGGATTTTACGGTCACGCCCCTGCTTTGCAGAACCACCCGCTGAGTCCCCTTCCACAATGAACACTTCACAAAGTGATGGATCTTTTTCCTGACAATCGGCCAACTTCCCTGGCAATGTCGAAATTTCTAGCGATGATTTACGGCGCGTCAACTCACGCGCACGTTTTGCTGCATCACGCGCACGCGCGGCTTCAGCAATTTTCACGATAATCATCTTCGCTTCTGTCGGATGCTCTTCAAACCACTGCGAAAGCTTGTCGCCCGCAATGTTTTC
>JALZVI010000244.1 GCA_023301015.1 Rickettsiales bacterium
GAATAATCACCGTTGGTGTAGTTGATTCCCATACCGAAAGTTTCGTTCACATACAAGCCTTGCTTGATTCCCGCAATCAACTCTGCCGCGGGAACAGTTCCGTTTTCCATATACAAATTTGAGCTGCTTGGTGATGGTGGGCTGCCTGCGCCGCGGGTGGCGTGGCCTGTGGTTTGCAAGCCAAGCTGGTTGGCTGAACGGATGTCCAAAAGCCAAGTTTGCAACACTCCGTCTTTGATGATTTCACATTCCTTATTTGCCACGCCTTCTGCGTCAAATGGCTTGGATGAGATGCCGCGTTTGATGTGCGGGTTGTCGATGATCTGGATGTTCTCTGGGAAGAGCTGCTCACCCATTTTGTTTTTCAGATAGCTCGTTCCGCGTGCAATTGCTCCACCGTTGATGCCACTTGCGAGGTCGGAAACTAAGCGTTTTGAAACTCGGCGGTCATATATAACAGGGAAGCTGCCGCTTTTTACTTTGCGTGGATTGAGGCGTGCAACGGCACGGCGTGCGGCTTCTGTGCCGATCCATTTCGGGTCTTTCAAATCCCCCAAATGGCGTGCGGCGGAATATTCATAATCGGTTTCCATCTCCTGCCCAGTTCCAGCAAGGACACTGGTGGAAATGCCGAAGGAGCTGGTTGCATATCCTTGGCTGAAGCCGTTTGAGGCAGCCAAGATAAAGCGTGAGTGGGAGTATGACGAGTTAGCGCCCTCTGAGTTTGTTACGCCTTTATTTTCTAGTGCGGCTGCTTCTGTTTCCAGCGCAACTTCTTTCAAAGCCTCTGCATCTGGTTCAGATTTATCGAGCAAATCTAGTTCGCGGATTTCTGTTGCTAGCAGCTCTTCTGGCGCAACTTCAGCGAATTCATCTTCGGGAGCTTGCTCAGCCATTTTCACGGCGCGTTCAGCAAGTTCGTCTGCATTCTCAAAGCTAGAAGAGGAGATTATGGCAGATTTCTTGCCGACAAAAACGCGGAGGCCAAAGCCAGAATTCTCGGCGCGTTCAATTTCTTCCAGCTCGCCTTTGCGGACGCTGACGGATAGATCGTCGCTAACGCCAACCAGAATTTCAGCATCTGATGCGCCCAATTTTTTCGCATTCTCAATCAGCTTGGCTGAAAAACCTTCAATATCTTGCATGTAATCCCTTGTGAAAAAACGCCCCCGAGCCAAAAGCTCGAGGGCGAAAATAGTTTTTTAGTTAGCTACTTTTTCTTGAGCCGCTTCGGCAACATCAGCTGCAACTTTTACTGAAATGATTTTGTCTGGATTCGCAGGTGGCTCACCTTTTGCGATGTTATCAACAAAGTCCATTCCATTCAAAACGCGTCCCCAAACTGTGTATTGTTTGTCTAGGAAGTTTGAGTCATCAAGCACGATGAAGAACTGGCTGTCAGCTGAGTCTGGGTTTTGTGCGCGCGCCATCGAAACTGCGCCACGGCTGTGAGGTTCAGCGTTGAATTCTGCTTTCAAATTCTTGCCAGAACCGCCCATTCCTGTTCCTGTAGGATCGCCAGTTTGTGCCATAAATCCGTCAATTACGCGGTGGAAAATTATGCCGTCATAGAAGCCTTCGCGCGCCAATTCTTTGATGCGGGCAACATGCTTTGGAGCTGCAACTGGCAGCAATTCAATTTCTACTGTGCCGTCTTTTAGTTCCAGAAGAAGTTTATATTCGTCTGGGTTTTCTGTCTTTTCGTCTACCATTTCTTTCCTTGTTTTTGTTGGTTTATCTTGCGCAATTGAGTTTTGCGTAATTGCTAGAATTGCAGCGGCGGCCACAAAAAGTCCTATTAAAATCTTCTTCATCTTCTCTCCTTAATTTGCGTTGGAATTATATTTTTTGTCAAGCTCTCGGCGGACATTTTCGGATACGAAATCATTCACGTTACCGCCCATTCTGGCAATTTCTTTTACCATGCGCGATGAAACAAACTGAGTCTCTTCTGCGGCTGGCAAAAACACGGTTACGATATCGGCGGCGAGGCGTTTATTCATGAATGCCATTTGCATTTCATACTCAAAATCTGATACAGCGCGAAGGCCGCGAATAACTCTGGTAGCGCCGTGCTTGCGGGCGAAGTTCACCAACAGGCCGCTGAATTCCACCACTTTGATGCGCTCTTGGTCGAGGTGGGCGATGTCTTTTTTCACCATTTCCACGCGTTCTTGGTGAGTGAAAAGCAGGTCTTTGTTGCTTGAATCATCTTCAACTACGGCAATCACCAAGTCATGCACTAGCATCAAAGATCGCTCGATAAGGTCGACATGACCTTTTGTTATTGGATCAAACGTGCCTGGGTACATCCCGATTTTTGTTTGCAACAAATAAGGCACTTGCGTTGCCTCTTCGGAGAATTTTTGCACAACTTTTTTAGGTTTGAAAAACATTTCTATTCTTCGCCCTCAGTTTTTGTAGGTGCTGTTTCTGTAGATGTCATTTCTGTAGATGTAGTTTCTGAATCTTCGTTTGCCTCAGCGTCCACAACTTCTTCCTCGTCATCTCCCTCAACTTCTTGCAAGCGGGTGATGGCAACAACTTTTTCTTCCTTGGCGGTTTTAAGAATTGTTACGCCCTGAGTTGAACGTCCAGCAACGCGGATTTGCTCTACAATTGTGCGGATCAATTTACCTTTGTCGGTTGCCAAAATCAGCTCGTCCGATTCTTCTACAGGGAATGAGCCAGAAACTGCGCCGTTGCGATCACTTGTCACAATGTTCACCACGCCAGAACCGCCACGATTTGTGATGCGATATTCGTAGGCCGATGTACGTTTTCCGTAGCCGTTTTCTGTGACTGTTAGAATGAACTCTTCATTTTGCGCTAGCTCAACAATTTGTTCTGCTGAAAGCTCGCATTCTGCTTCGCTCACTTTTGCAGGGTCAGCTGCAATTTCGCGACGTAGCTCTAGCGGGATGCGCAGGAATTTGTCGCGAGTTTCTGAGTCAATATCTTGGCCGTGAAGGATGGAGATGGACACAAGTTTGTCATCGCCAACCAGCTTCATTCCACGCACGCCAGTTGATGCACGAGATTTGAAGACGCGCACTGCTTCAACTGGGAAGCGGATTGATTTACCAGATTTTGCGGCTAGCATAATATGGTTCTCAGGGCTACATGGCTGCACGCCGATTAAGCGCTCGTCGCCTTCCAATTTCATGGCGATCTTTCCGTTTGCGCGGATGTCTTTGAAATCGCTGAGGTCATTTCTGCGGATGCCGCCATGGGTTGTGGCGAACACAATGTTCATGTCATCCCATGCCTCTTCGTCTTCTGGCATGGCCATCACGTTGGTGATGCGCTCATCTGCGTCGAGCGGGAAGATGTTCACAAGCGCCTTTCCAGTTGACGTTGGTGTTCCCACAGGCAGGCGATAAACTTTGGTTTTGTAGCATTTTCCGGTGTTGGAGAAGAATAGGATTGGGGTGTGAGTGTTGGCCACAAACACCTTGCTTGCCACATCTTCATCGTCACGCATTGCCACGCCTGCACGGCCTTTGCCGCCACGGCGTTGGGCGCGATATGTGTCGAGCGGAACGCGTTTGATATAGCCGCGTTGGGTTACGGAAACCACCATGTCTTCGCGCTGGATCAAATCTTCAATATCTTGCTCAAATTCTGAGTCTTCCATTGTTGTGCGACGCTCGTTGCCGAACTCTTCTTTGATGGCTACCAATTCTTCACGCAAGATGCGGAAAAGCTTGTCGCGGTTTGAGAGTGTCTCTAAATAATCCTCAATCGCAGCGCGTAGCTCTTCCAATTCGCCGCTGATTTTTTCTTGCTCCAATCCAGTTAGGCGCGCCAATTTCATGTCCAAAATAGCACGTGCTTGGGTTTCGGTGAACTTGGCTTTGCCGTCGATGATCTCATTGCCAGTTTCATCAACCAAAGCAATTAGTGAGCGGACAGATTCAGCGTTCCAGCTTCTGCTCATCAGCTCTTCACGGGCTTCCACAGGATCTTTCGCGCCGCGGATAATTTTGATGATTTCGTCGATGTTGGCAACAGCCATGGCAAGGCCAACCAAAATATGGGCTCTGTCGCGGGCTTTGCCGAGAAGGAAGCTAACGCGGCGGGTGATAACTTCTTCGCGGAAATTGATGAAGGCGCGGATGATGTCGATCACATTCAACGAACGCGGGCGGCCATTATCTAGCGCAAGCATATTCACACCAAAGCTGGTTTGCAGCGGAGTCATGTGGAACAAGTTGTTCAACAAAACTTCTGGCATAACATCGCGTTTGCACTCAAACACCAAGCGCACGCCGTCTTTGTTTGACTCGTCACGCATTTCGGCGATGCCTTCCAATTTTTTCTCACGCACAAGTTCACCCACGCGCTCTTGAATACGCACTTTGTTGGCTTGATACGGCATTTCAGTGAAGACAATGCCCTCACGTCCGCTGGTCATTTTTTCAAACACATGGCGCGCACGAATCACCACACTACCACGGCCTGTGGCCAATGCTGCACGGCTACCCAAACGACCGAGAATGATTCCGCCCGTAGGGAAATCTGGTGCTGGGATGATTTCTAGGAATTCTTCAATTGTCGCTTCTGGGTTGTCGATATACAAGCAGCATGCATCCAAAACTTCGCTCAAATTATGAGGCGGGATGTTCGTTGCCATACCCACAGCAATTCCGCTTGAGCCGTTCACCAAAAGGTTCGGGAAGGCGGCTGGCATAACAGTCGGCTCGCTTTCTTGGCCATCATAGTTCGGGCGGAAATTCACCGTGTCTTTGTCCAAATCGACAAGCATTGTGTGCGAAATCTTCTTCAAGCGAGATTCGGTATAACGCATTGCCGCGGCATTATCACCATCCATAGAACCAAAGTTACCTTGGCCGTCAATTAGCACTTCGCGCATTGAGAAATCTTGCGCCATACGAACCAACGTATCATAGATCGCCGAGTCACCATGCGGATGATATTTACCCATCGTGTCACCAACGATACGCGCCGATTTCTTATGCGGCTTGTTATAGTCAATTCCTGCCTCATGCATGGCGTATAAAACGCGGCGATGAACGGGCTTTAGGCCGTCGCGCACGTCAGGGATGGCGCGGCTCACAATCACGCTCATGGCGTAATCGAGATAGGATGATTGCATCTCTTTTTCAATTGAAATTGGTGCGATGTCTGAAGGCAAGATTTGATCTGTCATAATGACATTATTTTTAAAGGAGTTCTAGGAGCTACGCAAGCGTTTTAGGAGGTTTTTTTGCCTATCTGAAACGAGCATTAATCATGGCTTTGTCGCCGATCAAACGCATCTCTTTTTCGCCGGGCAATTGTGTGTCAAAGTCAGCATCTCTTGCGGCTGCCAAGTTGTCGTAAGGGCAGCGTAGAACAGCTTCAGCCATGCGGCTGGCAATTGCTGTGTTTCTTGTTGTTTGTGCTTGCACTAGCTCTGGCTCTTCAGCCGCGTCGGCGGCGGCATCTTTGTAGTATAAGGCTTCAAGAAAAATTGTTGCGGATGCTTGCATATCGCCAGCGCCGCTAGTGTGCATCTCTCCTGTCAGATAGTCCTTTGGTCTTGTGCGTGAAATGTTGTTAACTGCGCCAGGGAGCATGGTGATTATGTTCCCGCCGCCATTGGTAACGGTTACAGTCGCATTGTGGTTTTGGTTTGCAATTAAGGCCGCTGCTGTCATTGAGCCAACATCTGGTGACATATATAGCTTTGCATCATCAATGCTCGCAAAGACTCTGTCTGCATTTGCGAAAGCTGCGAATGAGTGATTTTTTGTATCCTCCGCATCAGGGCACCAGTCGGCGCGGAAATTGTCGGCATAAACTAATTTCACGTCAGATTCACCGATTTGTTGAATGAAATAGTCTGCAAGTCCCTTGTTTTCTGCGGAGGCGGTCATTAAGCTGGAATAAACAATCATGTCGATTCCGTTGTCGGCTATGCTGCGAGTGAATGTGTCAACTTGCGCTTTAGACTCAAAAAAATTGGTTTCTGGGCGGTCTTCTAGATGTTCGTAATATTGCCTGTCTTGGCCATCTTCATTCACCTCACGCACATGAACTTCGGCTAGTTCTTTGCCTTCAATTCTACGGATCATAGATGTATTGATTCCGCTTTTCTCAAACATCGACATCGCGTCATTTGACGGCTTGTCTTTTTTCCCACCAAGATGAGTGATGAAGAAAATCTCATTGCCCTTTGTTTCGTATACTTCATTTAAAACGGCGAGATTATGCGCGATATTTGCGCCAACGCCTACAGGGCCTTGGTATATTTTATTGCCAGACTCCTTGTCATCATATTTAGCTAAACATCTACCGATTACTGCAATTTTCATAAAGGATTATTATCGTTTTGCTAAAGAGCTTGCAAGTGAAAAATAACTTTTCTTAAAGGTTGGCTATGCTGCGTTGTCTGTGCCGGGGTTTGGGCTGAAGAATTTTTCGAACTTACCTTCCACGCCTTTGAAGTCGTCAGCATCTGCTGGCGGAGTTCCTGCGTCGGTGATAACTGGCCATTTTTCGGCATATTCACGCGCCAGCTCAACCCATTTCAAGTTTTCTTCCTCTTCTGGCTGAATCGCCTCAGTTGGGCATTCTGGCTCGCAAACGCCGCAATCAATGCATTCGTCAGGGTGGATAATGAGCATATTTTCGCCTTCATAGAAGCAATCTACGGGGCACACTTCCACACAATCCTTATATTTGCACTTGATGCAATCTTCTGTAACAACATAGGTCATAGCTTTCCTTATATTAGAAAATTCTTTTACTGCAATATATTATTGTTAGTTGCGTGCAATGCTGCGAGGTTTTTCACGCGGGGTGGGGGTGAATTCTGTTGTTCTGGCGGTTGCAACAATTTTTGGTGGGACGTAGGTTTTTGCAGCAGTGCTGATATCGCCACTAACTCTTGCGCTGCTATATCTAGCGTAACCACCTTCGGAGCGATATCCTTTGCTAACAGGGTAGATATGTGCGTTGGCATAGCTGGTGATGCGGTTTTTCTTTAGGAGCGCCATTTTCACATAGGCTTCGTCAAGCAATTTCCTCATTTGCGCATTACGGCTGGAGGAGGTTTTTCCGCCCATAACCACGCCAATTACGTTCCCCTCACGGCGCTTTACAGAGGTTGCGACATTGAAACCAGATGCGTTGATATATCCAGTCTTCAAGCCGTTTGCGCCTTTATATTCCTGCACTAGCTTGTTGTGGGTTTTGTATTTTTTGCCGTTATATGTGAAGCTGCTTTTGGTGAAAAAATGTGCATATTGTGGATAGTGCTTTTTGAGGGCGATGCTCAAAATTGTCATGTCTTTTGCAGTTGTAATTTGCTTGGAGTTAGGCAGGCCGTGCGGGTTTTTGAAGGTGGTTTTTGTCATGCCAAGCTGCCTTGCGCGGGCTGTCATAATTTTGGCGAATTTTGCTTCGCTACCAGCCAAATGCTCAGCTACAACAACTGCTACGTCATTTGCTGAGCGGATGATTAGGGCAGGAATGGCGTCGCGCACACGGATGGTGCTTCCCGCTTTGAGGGAGATGTTGGTTTGTGGTTGTGATGCTGCTTTTGCAGAAACACGCATTCTGGTGCTCATTCTAATTTTGCTTTTTTTCATGGATTCAAACATCAGATAAAGCGTCATCATCTTTGTCAGAGATGCAGGGTAGCGTTTCTGATTAGCCTTTTCTTGATGCAAGATTTTCCCAGTGTCAGAGTCAACGACGAATGCTGCGTATTTTGAATTTTGGAGGGACTTATATGAATTTTTGCGTGCGGCAACAGCATCGGTGGCGATCGCCCAGCTGAGGGTGAAAATTAAGATTGCGGCGATGGTTTTTTTGAGATGCACTAATTATATATAGGATGAAAATCTGGGTTGTACAATTATTCAACTAAAAAACCTGCATTTTCTAATACATCTTTTGCTTTTGCTTCGCTCAAGTGCGACAAAAACTTGCGCGCTTCTTCCATATTATTCCCCAAAACAATCGCGGCATAATATTCTATGGGCGAATGCAGCTTTTCTGGAATGTCGCCAACATAGCGCAGCTGGTTGGAAAATAGGCGGGCATCGGTGCTGTATACAATGCCAGCTGTTTGGCTTTTGATGAGAAGATCAACGGTTTTTGCAGATGTCGGCGCAAGGACGATAAAGCGCTTGAACTTGGCCCATTTCCCTACATTGCGCAAAACTTCTTGCGTGCGTTCTCCCAAACTACTCACTTGCGCATCTGCCATCACCATGAGGGCGCGGTTGTGGATATAATCTAGGGCGTCTTCGAGCTTTTTTGTCTCTTCGTCCATCTTAAACTCGGTGGAGGTGACTAGAGACAGGCGATTGCCAGCAATCTTTGTGCGTGAGCTGGCGTCAATCAGACCTCGAGCTTGGAGGTCGTCCAGCCACTTGTTATCGGAAACAATAATGATATCCGCAGGGTCGCCATAGTCAATTTTTAGCACAAGCTCAGAAGCCGACTCAAACACGGCGTTCAAATCGACGTTCTTCTCACGCGAATATTCTCGTGCGATTATGGAGATTGGTGCTGTCATGCTTGAAGATACTAAGATTGTGACTGACTCAATATTCTCAAGCTGGCCGATATCGTTGTTTACAGCGCCAGCGGAGATGCTTAAGGAAAGTAGGGCGGAGAGGAGGAGCTTTTTCATCGTGCATTCACCTCTTGAACCAAGTGCTTCAGGCGCTTCATCAGCTCGTCGCGGGTGAGGAAATAGCCGTGGCGCTCCCAATATTGTTCCAGCTCGGACAAAACCTGCCCGATTTTTTTGCCTTCCTTCACGCCCATATTAATCACATCTTTCCCATAAATCGGGAAGCGTGGAATTTGCCATGATTCGGCGAAGTTCAACACCTCGTGCAAGTCAGCGCCCAAACGTCCGCGTGCGGCCTCTAAATAGGCAATGTCGCGGAAGCGGTCTTTGCCGACATGGCGCATAATGATTTTTGGATCAGAAGTGTCGATATCTTCCTTCAGCAGCTTCAGCACCTTGCTGTCTTCCTTCGACATTCTCCAATGCTGCAACAGCGCGCCCAGCTCATAGCCCTCAATGGCGGCAAGGCGACGGATGGTGTGTGGTTTTTCTTCAATCTCTTGCAAGTTTTGCAGCACCTGCGTGTCGACTTCACCAGGGAAGATGAATGGCAAAATACCTGCGCTTTGCATGAAATCTAGCGTTTGCGCGGCGTTTTCTAGCTGCAAAATTTTGAACATCTCGGCTTGGATTCGTTCGCCTGAGAGATTGTTGATTTTTTGTGCATTGCGGGTGCAGATGCGCATCACGTCGCGGTCAGGTTCGCCTTGGCCGAACTTGCCGAAAAAGCGGAAATAGCGCAGAATTCGCAAATAATCTTCGCGGACTCGCTCTTCAGCATTGCCGATGAAACAAACTTTGCCGCTGCGCAAATGGTCTAAGCCGCCGAAAAAGTCGGTGAGAGTGCCGTCTGCTGAGAGGTAGAGGGCGTT
>JALZVI010000245.1 GCA_023301015.1 Rickettsiales bacterium
CTAAGCAACGTGAATTTAGGATTATCATCTTGCCAATCCGCAGTCACGAATTGGTGAAAATAGGCCCCATTACGCTCAGCATACCTCCCGATCGTCGGCAAACACTTCCTGAAATAATCCAGATCCCTAACCGCCAACGTGTAAATCTCAAATTTCTTTTTCATAATTCATCAGCGCGAAATCATTGCCATACCGCTTCTCCAGTCTCTTAAGTGTCAACTCACTAAACTCCTCCCTCCAGCCACCGTGCTCACTCGCATTAAACCTTGGCACCGCCATCCTCACCCCCAGCTCCTTACTCAATCTCTCCACGTCTTCATCCATCGACTCTATTCGCCCCACAAAATCAAATTTCTCGGCCCCCAAAAACCAACTCACAGGCCGAAAAAACGGAGTAATCCGATCCACCAAATCCCACCTCAAAACCCGCCAAAACTCATCCGCACTAAGAGAAGCCGCCATCACCCCGAAAGCCCTCATCGTCGACTTATTATGACACCGCCGCGGATCTTTCTCTAGCGCCGCCAACCATGCATGCAGGCTCACTAGACGCTCATAAGGGTGCCGGAACCACACCACCTTGAAATCAGCCCGCCGCCGCTTAACCTCCATGAGCCAACGCTCATCACGCACCGAAAAATGACCATCGTGGACCTCGCCCAAAGCACGTAAAAGAGCCTGCCCACCGCATTTCGGTAAATGGAAAAATATCACATTCTTATTCATAATTTAATCTGTATCTAACCCGCTGAAGTGACCGTGAAATCCTGATTAACCCGCCGGTCATTATCATCCTCATACCTCCCAGTCGGATCATTCTCATCTCCTACTGGCCCCGTCCACCGCTCCCCATTATGGGAAAGCGCCCGCCATTTCTCCCCATCCCAAGCCACCTCCAGCGGTTCATCATCACTCTTATAAATCCCCTCACCCTCATCCAGAAAAAGAACCACCTGATCACCATCATCAAACCAAAGGATAATCGCGGCAGGCAAAACCGCCGCTCCGCTCCCCTCAGAATCAGAACTTACCCCCGGCTCCCCTGAACTCTTGTAACTCTCAAAAGAACTCTCACCTGAAGAGAAGCCAGAACTAACAAAATCAGAACTAACAAAATCAGAATCAGAAAAATCAGAATCAGAAAAATCAGAACCACATGGGCAAAACCATTCTACCAAATGCTCACCCACAGACCCAGAAGGATCGTCAGGATCCCCCGGATAGGAAGCAAACGGATTCCCCACATTGTCGGAAATAAACCACCTTCCATCAAAATAATGAAGATAACCCTCATCATATCCAATTTCATAATCATAGTCCTCAAAATCAGTCTCACTTAAGCGCAACGGCTCCCCCCCGCGACTTATGATACGGAAATAACACTCACAAGAATCAGAACCACTCCCGCTCATCGATCATGCGACCCCGCGAGCCATGCGTTATTTTGGTGAAACTGCTTTTCACTCTTAATCGGATACCTCCCCAGAGATTTATGGCGCCTCCGTAGGCCATACAGAGCTACCACCACCGACTCAGGCTTGCGCCTCCACCAGCCTCTCCTCAGCTCCACGCACGTCCCCTCCTGCATTGCATCCACCCGCCGAGATGACACGGAGTAAACCGCCACACTCCCCGGCATGGCCGATTCCATAAAGCGCCGATCCACCGGCACCCGCATCACCCCACGCACCATCTCAACCCGCATGAACTCCACAAACCACTCCTCCGGCCCCTCCACCACAAACACCCCAGCATATCCCCGCGCCTTTTTTCTATCATAAAGCGGCATCGGAATAATCGCATTATTTCCGCTCTTATCGCTCCCACTCGGATCCATAGGACCACTCGAATCCATAGGACCACTCGAATCCATAGGACCACTCGAATCCATAGGACCACTCGAATCAATAGGATCGCTCGAATCAATAGGATCGCTCGAATCCATAGGATCGCTCGAAAAACCAAACTCATCCCCACCCCCTTCATCACTAGAAGACCCCCCACCCCCACCACTAGAAGAGCAAAGATCAATGTCACTCTTCCACTCTTGCCGAAAACTCTCCCGATCAAACACCAGCACCCGGTCCTCCCCCTCAGCCGCCTCCAGCTCGCTCAGCGTAAACCGCGCCACCCGGATCAAATACTTACCATTCCCCGCCTCAGGCAGCTCCTCGCGTGCATCATGCACCATCACCCGCGCCTCCTCATCACTAAACGCCACCAACACCCAATACTCCTTACCCACCTCACCCTCAGCCTCCGCATCCCAATACGGCCGCTCATCATCCTCCAGCTTCCCACCCTCAAAGGTAGGCTCCTGAGGCACACCCACCCCGCCATTCACATCTACCAAGACCACACGCCCAGGACTCACCCGCACCCGATTCTTAGCAATCGTGACACGAAACCTCCCCCATGGCAGACTCTCACGCAACCCCCGCACCAATTTCAGCACCGTCCCCCCAGCCGTCTGAAAGGGCCGATAACCCTTCCCCGGCTTCACCACCAGAGACGCCAGGAAGCTCAGAATAGAATTCCAATCCTCAGCTTTAATCTGATCCCCCGCTCTTTTCTTTTTCGGTAATTTCATCAGCTGTAAAATCTCTCATCCCATCCACCTCGACCGCTCAGATCCCACACCCTCTCATTATCGAAGACACCTCCCCGCTCAGTGCTCCGAATCCCCGCATTTAACCAATTCCTCCCTTTGCCCGCCTCAGGAGGATTCCCCGCAGGATCATCAATCTCCCCGATCGTGTTCAGATCATCCGGCCTCTCATCACTCACCCACCGCATCGTCCACGTCACTCGCGGCTCCCGGTAACTCTCCAGCCCAGACCGCACCACATCGTAGAGCTCCACCTTCAGCTCTTCCCACTCCCCCGTATCCACCTCCGCGACCTCCTTCCCATCATCCGTCTTTGGCGGGTTTCTCGCCAACTCCACCGCCTCAGATATATCCTCCGGACTCAGCCCCTCATCAGAACTATAGCGCGGGTGAGTCTCAATCGGCTCCTCACTCGTCGTCACATCCAGCGAATACTCCGCAGTGGGCTCACCCTCCTCCTCATCCTCAAAACTCGCACCCGCATACATCGCCGACACAATCACCACCCCATCCTGCATGATTTCAAACTCCACCTCATCCACCCCCAGAAACCCAAATTTAGGATGAGCCGCCCCCCTTTTCGGCAAAAGCCGCGCCAAATCACGCTCTTGACAATGATATTTCTGCTCCCCAGTCCACAGCCCCGCTTTATCTCGCTTCGCCTTAAAGCCCGGCATCGAAACCAACTCCCCAGGATGATGAATAATATTTCCCATAATTCTAAAAATCTAAATACGATAAAACCCCGATATTAAGCAAACCGCGCCACCCCGCCGCCGCCTCGCGTATTCTCCTCAATACTTTTTAAGAGCCTATTCCGATCCACATCCATCCGCTCACC
>JALZVI010000246.1 GCA_023301015.1 Rickettsiales bacterium
ATGATTTAAAAAAATCAAAGGAATTTGAAAAAAAATTAGGTAGGTCAGGAAAACATGAAAATATCCTAACGGCAAAAGATTCAACACCAAAATATTCTGCGTATGACAACCAAAATTCTGGTGACATGGAAAATTATATCAGAAAGGAATACAATTCCCCCATTGACTTGAAAAAGAGACTGGATATGTGTAAAGGTATAATAAACGGGGTTAGACATGTACATAATAATGGTTTGGTACATTATGACATAAAACCGGATAACATTTTGTTAAACGAAATAAATGGTGTATTACATCCTAAAATTGCAGATTTTGGGAGACTATGGTCTTTTGATAAACCCAGTCCTCAAAAGGATGCTCTTACACCTAGATACTACCCTAATTATCCTATTTCAAGACTCAGATCAAATGATACAGACAAAAGATTTATGGATATACATGCTCTTTGTTTTACACTTATAGGTTTACTAGCATGGCATCCCGAGATATTGTGTGCAAAAGGAGCTAAGGATGATAATGGAGATTCAAGTGGATGTGTAAAACCCCATTATGGTGTTGAGTTCGATGTTATATATAATTATGGATCTATACGGGGTAATCTTGTGGAACTTGTTGATGGTCCCGGGACATTTTACAATAAACACACTGATTTAGGAACCAATCTTAACGAAGTAAACAGTATTAGAAAAGTAATGATGGATAGAAAAAACAAAGTACTTCAAGACATAGATGTTATACTAGAGAACCGTTCCGGTTATAAACTTGTTGACATGGGTAAATTCGGGGAGGAATTGTGGAGGGGTATCATGGGATTAGATTTTTCATCGGATGCCCGGACAACCACAACGGATTTTTTATTGTCCAGTTTAGAATCTTTTTACAATTCTGTATAGAATAATAAACCATAAATGATATTACGAACCCGCAATAAATAGAACCAACAATAAATAATTACATAAAAAAATATTTTACACCACACACCACCACTCTCATATTTTATCGGCAATTTTTAAGGATAAAATATATATAAACCATGTATCACACACAAGACTTTGTTTCAGAAATGATCCCTAAGAAAAATGTAAAACTGTATAAAATATCCGATTGCTCGATATGCGAGAAGGCATTGGCATTCTTGAAGAAACGAGATGTTTCACCCACTGTTGTGTTGATGACAAAGGGTACCGATGACATCGAAACCTTGATGAGGAGTACAGGATCAAGAACGTTCCCACAGATCTTCGTAGAATCGGAATTTATAGGGGGGTTTAGAGAATTAAAGAAGGTTACACTTGACTTACCCACTCCGTTTAGGTTAAAAGAAATGTCTGGAGAAATTGTAGAGCCAATGTGTACAGAGGAAAATGATAACGATAGGTTTATACTCTTTAACGGTAAGACAGAAGATGAGTACAGTGAAATTTATACCCTTTTCAAGAAACAAACTGGACTGTATTGGGTAGCAGAAGAAATAGATATAGCACAAGATGTAAATGACTGGAATTCATCCACTGAAAACGAAAAAAAATTCATCACATGTGTTCTAGCATTTTTTGCATCCCTGGATCAAATTATCATGGAAAACATAGGGTGTAATTTTTCAGATGAGATTGTAATTCCTCAAATTAGACAACATTTTGCTTTCCAAACAGCAATGGAAGCTATTCACGGAGATACATATGCCAAACTCATACAAGGTTACATCAAAGACACTAAGGAACAACAACATGTACTTCGGTCTATACAGACCATGCCCATAATTGAAAAAAAAGCATTGTGGGTTGAGAGGTGGATGAATCCCGAAACGGCATCCCTGGCAGAGAGACTAATCGGGTTTACATGTATTGAGGGTATTCAATTTAGTGGATCTTTCTGTGCCATATATTGGCTTAAGAAACAGGGTAGATTCAAGGGTTTATCACATGCGAATTCTTTAATCGCAAGAGACGAAGGTATTCACACGGAAGCATCTGTAGCAATATACTCCCACCTCAAACATAGACTTCCACAGGATAGGGTACACGAGATTTTCAGACACGCCGTCGAGATTGAATGTGAATTCATTGAACACGCTCTACCGGTTGCTCTGATTGGAATCAACGGGACAAGCATGGTCCAGTATATTAAATTTGTAGCAGACTTTTGGTCTCTTCAATTAGGATACGATAAGATCTATGATGTGACAAATCCATTCGAATGGATGGATTTGATTAGTCTACAGGGTAAAACTAATTTCTTCGAGAACAGAGTTGCCGAATATAGTAAATCTGGTGTACTTGTAAACGAAAAAGACGCTGGGTTTTCCCTAGACGCAGAATTCTAACTTTAATTATAATATTGAATCTAACTTAATATTTCTACGACACCATTCTTTTTCTTCAATTGAAATATTTGAAATAAGTGTTTCAATAACATCCGTTATCCTAACAGGCTTAGTTAAAAAACCATTCCCACCTGATTTGTCACATATATCTATTGCATCCGATTGAACATTCGCTGATACGAATATTATGGGTGTTTCTTTATTCAACTTGTTTTTTCTGATGTTTATTGTTGCATCTACGCCATCCATTACTGGCATAACCATGTCCATAAAAATAAGAGAAAATTTTGTTATATCGCATTTTTGAACAGCATCTAAACCGTTTTCACATGTAAAAGTGTCTATACCAGCTTTTTCCAGAATTTTAACAAGAAGTATTCGATTGAGGAGTACATCATCAACGATAAGAATTGTTGGTTTCTTGGATATATGATATGGAATCAAGCTAGACAATGACAATTCTTGTTCAGATTCAATACTTTTTTCGTATTCCCGATTCAGATCTATCTCTCCCCCTTTGAATATTATGGTATTCTTTTTTGATAGTGAAACATCAGGTGGACGTGTAAAGGGTAAAAAAACAACGAAAGTACTTCCAACACCAATTTCACTTTTACATGTAATATTTCCTCCCATAATGGAACACAATTTTTTACATATACTCAGACCCAGACCTGTACCAATACTTTCTGTACTAGATCGGAA
>JALZVI010000247.1 GCA_023301015.1 Rickettsiales bacterium
AATAAATTTATCGTGTAGTTCTTGTATTCCATATTATTATAGTCTAAATAAAAAAGCGGCTTGCCGAGATGTCGACAAGCCGCTTTTTATATATTATACATACATGCGTTTCTTCTCAATCCCTATATCTGAGGTTATTTGAGTGCCACCAACATGTATTTATTTTGTTATTCATTTTCATTTCTGTTATCCAAAGTAATGAAATACTTTTTACATAATCAACAGGTAACCTAACAATACTTTTAGAAATTTTCTTTAACTGTCTTCTAAAACGCGTATCAACTCAGATCTTTGTTTCAACATTTCTTCTTTATTTCTTCCATTGCCATGTTGTCGCTTCTCTTTTATTTATCTGAAACGAAAGAGAGACCTGTTTCTAGAATTTATGTCACTCCTATGGAGCTTTGATCGATTTGTAGCTGTTTTTTTCTATTAATGTTTCGCCACGCTGTGGCTTCTCTTTTTTAGTGTTCTGAATGTTTATTCAAAATATTTCAAGGACATATATATTATACCGGGCTCCAGAGGAGCCATATATTAATAGAAAAAGTTTAGAAAAGAGAAATGAGCTCCAGCGGAGCGACATATTCCTTAACCTTCTTTTTATACAAGCTCACTTAGAGATACCTGACCGTCCACCAGCTTATACTGCTGTTCTGTTTCTGAGCAAATTGCAATCCCATCATTATTAAAAATCAACCGGCTGCCTGATTGACTCATCCATCCTATTTGTTTGCCTGGGTTTCCCACAATCAATGCATAAGCGGGAACGTTTTTGGTGACGACTGTTCCGGCTCCTATGAATGCATATTCACGTAGTTTTACACCACATACTATTGTCGCATTGGCACCAATGGTAACACCTTTACTTAGGTAGGTTTGTTTATATTCTGACTTACGTATGACATGGCTCCGTGGATTTATAACATTGGTAAAAACAGCCGATGGGCCAATAAATACATCGTCTTCGGTAACAACACCTTCGTATAGAGATACATTGTTTTGGATCTTATTGTTGTTACCTATGATCACCTTTGCTGCAATGAACACATTCTGACCGATGTTGCAGGCCATACCTATTTGTGCTTCTGACATGATGTGCGAAAAGTGCCAAATTTTCGTTCCCTCTCCTATAATACAACCTGGGTCAGCAACAGCCGTATCGTGTATAAAGTATTGCATATTGATATTTAAAAGTTAACTGATAACGAACACAAACCTAATCAAACCGTATCTCATCGCCAACGGTGATCTCACCCGCTTTCAATAGAACAACATTGGCACCAAACCATATCTTATTATCCCATTTGCGATAACTTGCTAATGTTTTAAGAGGTTCTACTCCTTTCTCAGCTGTTTTTTGATCAATCGTTGTTACTAGACATCTTGCACAGGGCTTAATCACTTTGAATTGAGCTGTCCCAGCGTTCATTATGTTCCATTTGTCTTCATCATGCGCGGCATCAGCTGAGACGATGATGTTAGCTCTGAAGCGGTCGATGAGAATAGACTCAGTCAATAAACCATTTAACTTACCCATACTTGCTTCACTCAGAACCAAGAAAGGATAGCCATCAGCAAAACTCACGGTTGTGTTGAAGGGAGGTATGAGTAACTTCTTGTTTCTTATAGAAACGGCAGTCATCTTTATCAATTTGGCTTCTCGGCCAAGGTGTTGAGAAAACCATTCAGAGGCCTCTGGACTTACTTCATGTCCTTTGAGCTTACTGTCCCAGACTTGTACATCTTCTATGTTTTCTCCGTGGCTACCTATGGCTATCCGTATGGAATGGGCTTGATAGTTTACTACGAGTTCTTCTTCTATAATCTGAAGAGAAAAAAGGGCCATATTAGCATTCTGTCTCTGTGAGAGGAATTGACCTTCATTGTCCACAAGCATCCAACGCCTATCGTATTGCAACCCCTCTTTCTGTGCCATTGCGCTATCTAGACTTATTCCGCCCAGGCCCTTTATAGGGTAAATGCTTATGGCTTTTATCGTATGCATGGTGTTCATATTATAAGGGGACTATCTAATCTGTGTACAACAATGAAATCAAATGATTAAAACAAGGTCAACTGCGGCATAATGGCGCCTTCGTGCTTGAGTAACCATTCTTTTACTTCTAACCCCCAGGCATAACCCGTTAGTTTTCTGTTTTTACCTATAACACGGTGACAAGGGATAACAACAGCTATTGGATTCTTGCCATTTGCCATACCTACTGCTCTTACGGCTTTAGGATTGTTAATATTAATAGATATATCCTGATAGGAGACTGTCTTAGCGAAGGGAATTTCCCTCAATGCGGACCAAACTTGCTGATAAAAAGTAGAATATCCCTCTATTTCTAATGGCAGATCAAAAAAAATTCTTTTTTTATTAAAATATTCTTGTAGCTGTTTGAGCGATTTATCAGTGATTTTATTCGGCTTTGATTCTGTCTTTTTAGCTGTAAAAACAATGCTAACAATCCCATTTTCATTAGCTTCTACCTTCCAGAAGCCTAATGGGAAAGGCGCATAATCATGGTACAAACTAGGCTCAGAAATGGTCGTGCTTTTCATATTAAAAATAAACTATATGAAAAATAAACAATTATCGCTTTGTACGTCCAAAAAACAGTATAAATTTGCACTCGCTTTGAAAGAAAGCGCTACTTAGAAATAATTCGGAAACCACTTTATATTTATAGTTCTGATCTTAATTAGGACTATATGGTGCCTTAGCTCAGTTGGTAGAGCAATGGACTGAAAATCCATGTGTCCCTGGTTCGATTCCTGGAGGCACCACAAAACTTTGACCTTCTTCATTTATTTTGGAGAGGGTCTTTTTGTTTTATATAGGTGTTTGATAAATAAGTGTCTACACCTAAGTTTGGTAAGCCTTATATAATCGTAACACTACCAGTATACTTTTCTTGAATGCCATTAACATCAACTATAATAAAATATACATAGACACCTGATGATAAATTTTTTGAGGGCTTCCATCCAGCTGATTTATCGTTGATCCGAACTTGAGAGTTAGAAAAGACAATATTCCCCCACTTATCATAGATTAGCATTTCATAGCTTACTGATGCACCAGTACCTTGGACGTAGAAGATATCATTATTGTTAAAACTGTTTTGCGTATCTATAATATTAGGTATATAAAAGTCAAGCTTATCGATGTTAAGAAAGATACTATCATGATCAGTACATCCCCACTTATTCAATACAGAAACATGGACTTGTTCATTGCCATAATCATTGACTATTGCAGAAGGACAATCAAGACAGTCTAAGATTGACACTGCATTCCACTGATAGCTTATGACATCGTCAGAATAGGTTGGCTCAATAGCGTTTCCTAAGCTTAAATCATCTAAGTCGACAGGCCCAAAAGATACAGACGGGTTATCATAAGACAATACTTCTATAATTGTATCTACTTCACAGAGGTTTGCGTCTTCTATAGTGATTTTATAAGTGCCACTTTGATTAACCCAGAAAGGTGATGCTGTTGCTGTACCATTGAGATAAATACTATCTAGTTCTGGTCCCACAGATATCTCAACTTCTTCTCCATCGCAGAAACTTAATTCACCATCTACCACTAAAGGATTTTCTGAGAATACATCTACGGTGACAATATGAAGTATTGAGTCACAACCTGTGGTATTCTGCAAAGTATCAACATAAACACCTTTAGCAGAAACCATATTGCCAAATAAGCTAATGCTTTCTCCTTTGCATATTGTCGTGTCTCTATTCGTAGTCTTTAAATCAGAAACAATATTATATCTGTTAAACAAACTGTCACAACCTAATACAGTTTTCAGGGTATCTAAAAGTACTTCTCCTTCATAATAAAATGCACCCAGTAGCTCGGTGCTATCTCCTGGACATATTGTTATTTCTTCTACTTTCTCTTGAGCTAATTCATATATCAGATTAATAATAACTATGCTGTCGCAACCCCGAAACGATGCGTTGTTATAAACTAGGGTATCCTTAGGGTTAAAGATATCATATCGCGTACAATTATAATGCACATATGCCTCCGAGTCACAAAACAAATATTGCTCAGTATGAATAGCTTCTTCATAAAAATCTAAATCAACCGTAATTATTGAGTCACATCCATTTGTACTACCTGAAGGAAGTCTCACTTCACCTCTTCTATTGTTGTTATCAAACCTTTTTCCATCGATTACTAATGTATCCGTAAAACATAAGGTCTCTTTATACAGAAACTGTGTACTATTATTAGTAGAAAAATATAATGTATCGGCCTTGCTTGGCTTTCTACAACCGAAGTCGTTAAGTACAATTATGGAAGCCTCTGGAAAAACAAGAGAATAGTCTGTCAATTCTTCATTTATATAAATAGTATTATTACTAATTGAATCAGGTAATTCTTTGTCAGTAAAACAGATTGATATTTGATTTGGTTGATCTTCGTAAGTAGTAATCCTTTGGGAACCCAAAGGTATTGGGGTTCCATTCTCATTTTTCCATAGCTCCATACCAAACACTAATAACCCACTAGTGTCAGGGATATTTGGTTCAATGAAAAAACAATCTCCATAACAAAGTTCAGGGTCATCACTTATTGCTAAGAAAACCTCTTGAAAACTTATCGGAGGGAATATTATAGCAATAGTATCTTGATTGATGCCACTAGCTTTTTCAAAAACATACCAGAACTTTAATGTATCAGTTTCCGATAATGTGAATACATCTTCCAAACTATGATTTATCGTAAAATTCTCGTTATATAGATCCCCATTGTAAGCTAAATAGTCTGTTATAGAGTAAATATGTTTCAAATAATCACTAACCCTTACCGAAGAACATTTATCCGTAATAACAATTTCTGATTCTCCTAAAGAACAATCATCTACCGTATGCAGGACTAAATTAAATGTATCATTCTCTAAATTACAAGCGGGGTCTGATGTTCTAATAGCTATAAAGTTATAATAACCTAATGGGTAAGCTCTAGGGTCCCACTTGTTATCAATTACCCCTTCAAATGAATTATGATTTGGCCAAAAAGTTGAATTATAGTTATAGTCAGCTAACATTTGTGAGAAAGAAATCTCTCGATTGTTACAAATTGTTAATGTGTCCGTTTTAAAAAAAAATGTATCTAATTCTAAGACTTCTAAATTAAAACAGCTCCGAGAACTACAGGCGTTTTCAATAGAATCAATGATACAGATAATCTGACTTCTGCTAATACCTCTACTGTAATTGCTATATAGGACTTCAGTCGTGTTTGTTCTTTCTGCCCAATAGTATAAATTGTGACCTTTATAATCAAAACTATCCCTCGCCAGCCCAAATGAGCCACATACAGTTGTATCAGCTAAACCACCTACCCCTAACGAAACTTCTCTTAGCCTAAAACTATCTCTCACAATACAATTTGCTGTATCAGCTATTATTTCCATATGTCTATCTCCAAATAAAGTTTCTCCTGTCTTGAAAATTTCATTAGTTGTAAGATCACGATATCTACATTCGGGTAAAAAGAATCCGGAAACATCAGGAAGCACATAGCCTGCACAGTGCATGGTGTCTGAGGCTTTAATCAACTCTGGAGGTTGTACTATTTGTATGTTGACAGAGTCCTGGGCACTACAAGGTCCAGCACCATCAAAGCGATAATATAATCGAGGTGTTATGACCTGAGTTCCTGCATAAAATCTATCTCCCAAACCACCGGGTTCTGTATAATATGCAGCTTGTGCCGTTAAGTTTGTTCCTCGAATGTGTGGAAAAAAAGCGTCGGCACATAAATTTAATTCAGATAGAGGCTCAAAAACAGGA